>JAPSIA010000173.1 GCA_031179215.1 Agrococcus sp. | reverse complement strand
GAGAACGCCACCGACGCATCCGCCGTCGTGTCGACCGAGGCCAGCAGCGGGAAGGCGGCGTCGTGCAGCTCCATCGCGACGCCCTCGAGCGCCGGCAGCGCCTGCTCGACCTCGAGGATGCGCAGCCGCACGGGCTGCTCGGGGCCGAGCATGTCGCCCGCCGCGATGCGGAACAGCAGCTGGTAGCCGATCTGGCCTGCCCCGCCCGTGACGGCGACGGTGATGGGCTCGGGGGGCACGGGAGCAGCGGTCATGCTCCCATCGTGTCGCGCCGCGGGGAATGAGGCCAGCCCCGCGGCTGTTCGCCTGCAGGGGAGCGGCACGGTGCCCCGCGTAGACTTGGCAGACGGGCAGCACCGAGTCCGTGCCGTGTTGGGGAGGACGCTATGGGCAAGACGCTCGCTGAGAAGGTGTGGGACGACCACGTCGTCGTCAAGGGTGAGGACGGCGCGCCCGACCTCCTCTACATCGACCTCCACCTCGTGCACGAGGTGACGAGCCCGCAGGCCTTCGACGGCCTGCGCCAGGCCGGTCGGCAGCTGCGGCGCACCGACCTGACGGTCGCGACCGAGGACCACAACACGCCCACGCTCGAGATCGACAAGCCCATCCAGGATCCGACGAGTCGCAAGCAGATCGAGACGCTGCGCCACAACGCGGCTGAGTTCGGAGTGCGCATCCACTCGCTCGGCGACAAGGAGCAGGGCATCGTGCACCTCGTCGGCCCGCAGCTGGGCCTGACGCTGCCGGGTGTCACGGTCGTGTGCGGCGACTCGCACACCTCGACGCACGGCGCGTTCGGCGCGATGGCGTTCGGCATCGGCACGAGCGAGGTCGAGCACGTCATGGCGACGCAGACGCTGCCGCTCAAGCCCTTCAAGACCATGGCGATCAACGTCGAGGGCGAGCTGCGCCCCGGCGTGACGGCGAAGGACATCATCCTCGCGGTGATCGCGAAGATCGGCACGGGCGGCGGCGCCGGCTACGTCTTCGAGTACCGCGGCAGCGCCATCCGCTCGCTCTCGATCGAGGGCCGCATGACGATCTGCAACATGTCGATCGAGGCGGGCGCGCGCGCCGGCATGGTCGCGCCCGACGAGACGACCTTCGCCTACGTCAAGGACAAGCCGCACGCGCCCAAGGGCGCCGACTGGGATGCGGCGCTCGAGTACTGGAGGACGCTGCCGACCGACGACGACGCGGTCTTCGACGCCGAGATCACCCTCGACGCATCCGAGCTCGAGCCCTTCGTGACGTGGGGCACGAACCCCGGCCAGGGCGTCTCGCTCTCGGGTGAGGTGCCGGACCCCGAGTCGTTCAGCGACCCGACCGACCGCGCCGCCGCCGAGCGAGCCCTCGAGTACATGGACCTGCGCCCGGGCACCAAGCTCAAGGACATCCCGGTCGACACCGTCTTCATCGGCTCGTGCACGAACTCGCGCGTCGAGGACCTCACGGCCGCCGCCGACATCATCCGTGGCAAGCAGAAGGCGGATGGGGTGAAGGTCATGGTCGTGCCGGGCTCGGCACGCGTGCGGCTCGAGGCAGAGGCGCTCGGGCTCGACAAGGTCTTCACGGACTTCGGTGCCGAGTGGCGCTTCGCGGGCTGCTCGATGTGCCTGGGCATGAACCCCGACCAGCTCGCGCCCGGCGAGCGCTGCGCCTCGACCTCGAACCGCAACTTCGAGGGCCGCCAGGGCAAGGGGGGCCGCACGCACCTCGTCTCGCCGCTCGTCGCCGCCGCGACCGCGATCCGCGGCACGCTCTCGAGCCCGTGGGACCTCGACGCGGGGGCCGACGGCGCGGCGCGCCACGGCGCGCAGGGCGACCCGGAGGGCGAGGCGCGCAACGTGACCGCCGACGAGCTGCAGATCGCCGATCCGCAGCCGCAGCAGCCGGCCGAGGAGGTCTGAGCATGGAGAAGATCAGCACCCTGACCGGCCCGATCGTGCCGCTCGAGCGCTCGAACGTCGACACCGACCAGATCATCCCGGCGGTGTTCCTCAAGCGCGTCACGAAGACGGGCTACGACGACGCGCTCTTCCACTCCTGGCGGCAGGACCCGTCGTTCGTGCTCAACCAGGAGCCGTACCGGAACGGCGGCGTGCTCGTCGTCGGCTACGACTTCGGCACCGGCTCGAGCCGCGAGCACGCCGTGTGGGCGCTGCGCGACTTCGGCATCACGGCCGTGCTCGGCCCGCGCTTCGGCGAGATCTTCCGCGGCAACGCGGGCAAGCAGGGGCTGCTCGTCGGCCAGATCTCCGAGCAGGCGACCGAGGCGCTCTGGGCGGTCGCGCGCGCGAACCCCGGCGCCGAGATCACCGTCGACCTCGAGGCCCGCACCGCGACCGCCGACGGCACGAGCCACGACTTCCAGATCGATGACTACACGCGCTGGCGCCTGCTCGAGGGCCTCGACGACATCGCCCTGACCCTCCGCGACGAAGCCGCGATCACCGCCTTCGAGGCGCGCCGTCCCTCCTGGATGCCGCGCACCCAGCCCGTCAGGGAAGGAACCCTGTGAACCTGACCGAGTTCAGCAAGAGCGCCGGCGCCGCCGTCGGCATGAACGTCGACCGCATCACCGTGCGCGGCGGCAAGCCTCTCAACGGTCGCATCCAGATGAAGGGCGCGAAGAACCTCGTCACCAAGGCGATGGTCGCGGCGCTGCTGGGCGAGGGCCCCTCGGAGCTGCGCAGCGTGCCGGAGATCAGCGATGTCCGCGTCGTGCAGGGCCTGCTGGAGCTGCACGGCGTGAGCGTCGAGCGCGACGGCGACACCCTGCGCCTCGACCCCGCGAACGTGCGCACGGCCCACGAGACCTCGATCAACGCGCACGCGGGCTCGAGCCGCATCCCGATCCTGTTCTGCGGGCCGCTCCTGCACCAGCTCGGCGAGGCGTTCATCCCCGACCTCGGCGGCTGCCACATCGGCGACCGCCCGATCGACTTCCACCTCGAGGTGCTGCGCAACTTCGGCGCCGTCGTCGAGAAGCTGCCGAGCGGCATCCGCATGACCGCGCCCAACGGCCTGCACGGGGCGAAGATCCACCTGCCCTACCCCTCGGTCGGCGCGACCGAGCAGGTGCTGCTCGGCGCCGTGCGCGCGAAGGGCCGCACCGAGCTCTCCGGCGCCGCCGTCGAGCCCGAGATCATGGACCTCATCGCGATCCTGCAGAAGATGGGCGCCGAGATCCAGGTCGACACCGACCGCACGATCCGCATCGAGGGCGTCGAGAAGCTCGTCGGCTACTCGCACACGGCGCTGTTCGACCGCAACGAGGC
>JAPSIA010000005.1 GCA_031179215.1 Agrococcus sp. | reverse complement strand
CGTAGGTCGCTCGCGACGCCATGACCATGAACAGCAGGGCGCCGTTGCCGATCGCGACGAGCGCGATGATCGCGAAGAGCCACGGCGGGAACGCGAGGCCCGAGGCTTCGATGACCTCGAGCAGCGGGCCCTCGGACGTCGCGAGCTGGTCGAGCGGCACGACGAAGGCCGCGCCGAGCGCGATGGCCAGGTAGACGACGCCGGCCGTGATGATCGCGCCGAACAGCGCTCGCGGGTACGCGCGGCTGGGGTTCTTGACCTCCTCCGCCATGTTGGCGGCGGCCTCGAAGCCGAGGAACGAGAAGAACGCGGTGATCGTCGCGGCGAAGGCGCCGTCGAGCGCGGGCACGTCGGTCGCGAACGTCGTGAGGCGACTCGCGTCGCCGCCGCCCGAGCCGACGACGATCGCGGCCACGGCGATGATGATGATGAGGCCCGTCATCTCGATGATCGTCGCGCCGACGTTCGTGATGAGCGACTCGCGCACGCCGCGCAGGTTGACGAGGATGAGCAGCGCGATGAACACGAGCGTGACCGGGATCGCGGGGATGCCGGGCACGAGCGCCTCGAGGTACTCGCCCGCGAACGCGTTCGCGAGGGCGGCGGCGGTCGTGATGCCCGAGGCGAGCATGAGGAAGCCGACGAGGAACGTCAGGTAGGGCTTGTCGAACGCGCGCTCGGCGTAGCGCGCGGCGCCACCGGCGTGCGGGTACTTCGTGATGAGCTCGGCGTACGTGCCCGCGGTGAGGAGCGCGAGGACGAGCGCGAGCACGAGCGGCACCCACAGCACGCCGCCGACGTCCTGCGCCATGGTGCCCACGAGCGTGTAGATCCCCGCGCCGAGCGTGTCGCCGACGATGAAGAAGAACAGCAGCAGCGTCGTGATGCCGCGCTTGAGCTTCGTCGCGGGGGCGGATCCTTCTTCGGTCGTCTGCACCATGGTCGGCAACCCTCGCACGGAACCCTGGACGTGGGATCGATGGTCGCTACGAGGCCGCCGCTCGCGCCCGGAACGCCGCGACGTTCGTGCGGGACTGGCACGTCGTCGAGCAGAAGCGCCGCGAGCGGTTGCGCGAGAGGTCGAAGAACATCCGCTCGCAGCGACCGTCGCCGCACCGCTTGCAGCGCTCGGTGTCGTCGACCCGCACGAGGTCGACGAACGCCATCGCCGCGTCGACGGCGATGACGTCGGCGATCGGCGCTCCCGCGGGGAGGCCGTGCAGGTGCCAGTCGAAGCCGTCGTGCCGCACGAGGTGCGGCCGCGCGTCGCACTCGGCGAAGATGCGGTTCGCCATCGACGCCGCGGTGTCGCGGTCGGCGTCCCACATCGCCTCGAGCCGGGGCACGTGCGTCCAAGTGGCCTCGGCATCCGCCTTCGTCACCGCGCTCGCGCCCGGGAAGCGCCAGCCGGCGCACAGCTCCTTGAGGCTCTTCGCGCTGTCGAGCTCGCCGTCGCGGCGGCGGTTGCACACGTCGGCCATGAACTCGAGGCTGCGCACGAGCTCGCGCGGGTGGGGGAGCGACACGGGACTCCTCGGATATGCTCACGGCTGTCGCGCCGAACGGTCGTGACACGTGCTCGGCTGAGCATGATCGTAGCCCTTCCCACGAAGCGAGCGGCCAATGCAGTCCCGTCGCCCTGTCGGCCTGGCGCTCGCGCTCGCGAGCTCGGCCTCGTTCGCGCTCTCCGGCATCTTCGCCGCCGCGCTGCTCGACGGCGGCTGGAGCGCGGGCGCCGTGACGCTCGTGCGCATCGGCGGTGGCGCGCTCGTGCTGCTCGTGCCGACCCTGTGGCTGCTGCGAGGGCGCTGGGATGCGGTGCTGCGGTCGTGGCGCGAGGTGCTCGTGCTCGGCGTGCTCGCCGTCGCGGTGTGCCAGCTCGCGTTCTTCAGCGCCGTCGCCTTCATCGACCCCTCGCTCGCGCTGCTGATCGAGTTCCTCGGCCCGGTGCTGCTCGTGCTGTTCACGTGGGCGACGACGCGGCGAGCGCCGGCCGCCCTCACGCTCGGCGGCGCCGCCGTCGCGCTCGTCGGCCTCGGGCTCGTGTCGGGGATGGGCGGCGAGGCGCTGCACCCGCTCGGCGTGCTGCTCGCGCTCGGCGCGGCGGTCGGAAATGCCGGCTACTGGGCCGCCGCGTCGAAGGCCGACTCGGAGCTGCCGCCGATCGCGCTCGCGGGGCTCGGCCTCGTCGTCGGCGCCGTGCTGCTCGGCATCGCCTCCGCGACGGGGCTCCTGCCGTTCGCCGCGACGGCCGCGCCGGTCGTGCTCGCGGGGGCGACCGTGCCGTGGTGGGCGGCGATGGGCATGCTCATCCTCATCGCCACTGCCTCCTCCTACGTGCTCGGCATCCTCGGCGCCCGCCGCCTCGGCGCGACGCTCGCGAGCTTCGTCGGCTACTCGGAGCCCATGTTCGGCATCCTCTGGACGGCGCTGCTGCTGGCCATCCTGCCGAGCGGCATGCAGTGGCTCGGCGCCGCCGCGATCGTCGGGGGCGTGCTGCTCGTGCGGCTCGGGCAGCTGCGGACGCCCGCGCGCTCGCGCGGGCCCGCGATCGTCGAGGGCATCCCGAGCCCGTAGCCGCGCTGCCGCCGCGCCGCGCCCCGCCCTGCCGCGCTGCTCGTCTCCCACATCGGCGCCACCGGCGCTCGAGTGGCGCCTGCGGCGATCGAGTGGCGCTTGCGGCGATCGAGTGGCGCCCGCGGTGGTCGAGTGGCGCCTCCGGTGAGCGAATGGCGCCTGCGGTGCTCGGGGCGCCTGCGGCGACCGAGTGGCGCCTCCCGTGCTCGACTGGCGCCTCGAGCGGTCGAGGGCGAGGCGCGCATCCATGCTCGAAGGCGCCACTCGAGGTTGGAGTCCGCCACTGGGTGTCGGGAGATGCCACTCGATGCTGGGAGGCGCCACTCGGCGATGGGAGGCGCCACTCGGGGCTGGGAGGCGGGGGCGCGGAGGCGCGCCGCGCGGGGCCCCGCTACAGCTTCCGCAGCAGCACCGAGCGGATCGTGTGGTCGTCGGCCTTGCGGAGCACGAGATCGGCGCGCGAGCGCGTCGGCAGGATGTGCTCGACGAGGTTGGGCCCGTTGATCGAGTCCCACACGTCCTCGGAGTACATGCGCGCCTGCGTGCGCGACATGTCCGCGAAGCGGTGGAAGTACGACTGCGGATCCTGGAACGCGCTCTCCTTGAGCTTCCAGAAGCGATCGATGTACCACTCGCGGATCGCGCTCGTGCGCGCATCCACGTAGATCGAGAAGTCGAACAGGTCGCTCACCGCGAGGTGCGCGCCCGAGGGCGGCGGCTGCAGCACGTTGAGCCCCTCGACGATGAGGATGTCGGGCCGCCGCACGACGATCTCGGCGCCGGGCACGATGTCGTACGTCAAGTGCGAGTAGACGGGGGCACGCACCTCCGCCTCGCCCGACTTCACGCGCGAGACGAAGCCGAGCAGCGCGCGGCGGTCGTACGACTCGGGGAAGCCCTTGCGCTCCATGAGCCCGCGCTCGACGAGCACCGCGTTGGGGTGCAGGAAGCCGTCGGTCGTGATGAGCTCGACGCGCGGAGACCCCTCCCACCGCCGCAGCAGCTCCTCGAGCAGGCGCGCCGTCGTCGACTTGCCCACCGCGACGCTGCCGGCGACGCCGATGACGAAGGGGGTCGGCTGCGCCGTGGTGCCGAGGAACGCGTTGGTGTCGCGGTGGAGGCGCGCCGCCGACTCCTGGTAGAGGCTCACGAGCCGCGAGAGCGGCAGGTACACCTCGGCGACCTCGCGCAGCTCGAGCCGGTCCCCCAGCCCGCGCAGCCGCCGCACCTCCTCCTCCGTGAGGGGGTCGGGCGTGCGAGGCGCGAGCCGCGCCCAGTCAGCTCGCTCGATCTCGACGAACGGCGAGTGGATCGGGTGCGACACGGGGGCGAGCCTACCGCCGCTAGGATCGGGGCCATGTGTGGAATCGTCGGGTACACCGGTCAGCGGGGCACGGTCGAGGTGCTGCTCGAGGGCCTGAGCAGGCTGGAGTACCGCGGCTACGACAGCGCAGGCATCTCGGTGCTCGACGGCGACGGCATCGCCCTGCGCAAGAAGGGCGGCAAGCTCGCCGTGCTGCGCTCGAGCCTCGAGGACGCGCCGCTGCCCGCCTCCGCGACGGGCATCGGGCACACGCGCTGGGCGACGCACGGCGGCCCCACCGACGAGAACGCGCATCCGCACCTCGGCGATGACGGCAGGCTCTCGCTCATCCACAACGGCATCATCGAGAACTTCGCCGAGCTGCGCGCGGAGCTCGAGGCCGACGGCGAGACGTTCCTCAGCGAGACCGACACCGAGGCCGCGGCGAAGCTCGTCGGCCGCGCGTTCCGCGAGACCGGCGACCTCACGCAGGCGATGCAGCGGGTCGTGACCCGGCTCGAGGGCCAGTTCACGCTGCTCGCCGTGCACGCCGAGCAGCCCGGCGTCGTCGTCGGCGCGAGCCACAACTCGCCGCTGCTCGTCGGCTTCGGCGACGGCGAGCACTTCCTCGGCAGCGACGTGAGCGCGTTCGTGAAGTTCACGCCGAGTGCCGCGGCCCTCGACAACGACCAGATCGTCACGATCACCGAGGCCGGCGCCTCCATCATCGACTTCGACGGCAACCCCGTCGAGCCCAAGCGCTTCGAGGTCGACTGGGATGCGACGGCCGCCGACAAGGGCGGGTGGTCGTCGTTCATGGCCAAGGAGGTCGCCGAGGGCCCCGAGGCCGTCGAGAACACCCTCCGCGGCCGCTTGACCGACTCGGGCGTGGACCTCGGCGAGCTCGGCGTGCTCGACGACGAGGTGCTCGCGGGGCTCTCGCGCATCATCATCGTCGCGTGCGGCACCGCCAACTACTCGGGCCTGGTCGGCAAGTACGCGATCGAGACGTGGGCGCGAGTGCCCGTCGAGGTCGACCTCGCGCACGAGTTCCGCTACCGCGACCCCGTGCTCGACGAGCGCACGCTCGTGATCTCGATCTCGCAGTCGGGCGAGACGATGGACACGAAGATGGCCGTGCAGCACGCGAAGGCGCAGGGCGCCCGCACGCTGTCGATCTGCAACACCCAGGGCGCGACGATCCCGCGCGAGTCCGAGGCCGTGCTCTACACGCACGCGGGCCCCGAGGTCGCGGTCGCGTCGACGAAGGCGTTCCTCGCGCAGGTGATCGGGCAGCTGCTGTTCGGCCTCCACCTGGCGAAGGTGCGCGGCACGATGACCGACGCGGCGATCGCCGAGGTCGTCGCCGAGCTCAAGGAGCTGCCGGACGAGCTGCGGCAGGTGCTCGCCGAGCAGAGCTCGGTGCACGAGCTCGCGCACTGGATGAGCGACACGCGCTCGGTGCTCTTCCTCGGCCGCCACGTGGGCTACCCGGTCGCGCTCGAGGGCGCGCTCAAGCTCAAGGAGATCAGCTACATCCACGCCGAGGGCTTCGCGGGCGGCGAGCTCAAGCACGGCCCCATCGCGCTCATCGAGCCCGGTCAGGTCGTCTTCGTCGTCGTGCCGAGCCCGCGCCACGAGCCGCTGCTGCACTCGAAGATCATCAGCAACATCCAGGAGATCCGCGCGCGCGGCGCTCGCGTGATCGTGGTCGCCGAGGCGGGCGACGCCGCCGTGCTGCCCTACGCCGACGTCGTGCTGCGCGTGCCGCTCACGCTGCCGATGCTCGAGCCCGTGCTGCAGGTCGTGCCGCTGCACATCTTCGCCCTCGAGCTCGCGACGGCCAAGGGGCTCGACGTCGACCAGCCGCGCAACCTCGCGAAGTCCGTCACGGTCGAGTGAGGCGCTGCCGATGCGTCGCGGGTTGAGCGAGGCGGGCGGCTCGTGATCGTCGGGCTCGGCGTCGACGTCGTCGACCTCGCGCGCTTCGAGCGCGCGATCACCCGCACGCCCCGGCTGCGCGAGCGCCTCTTCGCGGCCGAGGAGCTCGAGAGCGACGGGCAGCCGCGCTCGCTCGCCTCGCTCGCCGCGCGCTTCGCGGCGAAGGAGGCCGCGCAGAAGGCGATCGGCACCACCGCGGGCACGCGCTGGGTCGACTTCGTCGTGCTGCAGGCCGCCGACGGCAAGCCGCGCCTCGAGCTGCGCGGCACGGCGGCTGCGCGCGCGGCGGAGGTCGGCGCGCTGCGCCTCCACGTCTCGATGAGCCACGACGCCGGCATCGCGACCGCGACGGTCATCGCGGAGTCCTGAATGCGCATCGACGTCGACACCGCCGCGATCGCCGCGAACGTGCGCGCGCTCGCCGCGCGCGTGGGCGTGCCCGTGTGCGGCGTCGTGAAGGCCGACGGCTACGGGCACGGCGCCGTGCGCTCCGCGACGGCGATGCTCGACGGGGGCGCCGCGATGCTCGGCGTCGTCGACCTCGCCGAGGCGATGGTGCTGCGCCGCGCCGGCATCGACGCGCCCGTGCTCGCGTGGCTGCACGGCGCGCACACCGACTTCGGGATCGCGGCCGCCCACGAGATCGACGTCGCGGTGTCGTCGCTCGCGCAGCTCGAGGCGGCCGCCGCCGCAGGAGCGACGATCCACCTCAAGCTCGACACCGGGCTCGGCCGCAACGGCATCGCGCGCGGCGACCGCGCCGCCTCGATCGCCCGCGCGATCGAGCTCGCGCGATCGGGCGCGCGCATCCGCGGCGCGATGTCGCACCTCGCGGGCACCTCGAGCGAGGCCGACCGCGCGCAGCTCGCCGACTTCGCGGACGCGCTCGAGGAGGCCGCGCCGCTAGAGCTCGAGCTGCGGCACCTCGCGAACTCGCAGGGCGCGCTCGCGCTCCCGGCGGCCAGGTTCGACCTCGTGCGCATCGGCATGGCCGCCTACGGCATCGACCCGAGCGGCCCCGGCGCGGGCGACGGCGCGGGCGCCGCGATGCTCGGCCTCTCGCCCGCGATGCGCGCGAGCGTGGAGGTCGTCGCGGGCGTCGCGCGCGCCGGGCTCGACGACGGGCTGCTGCCCGCGGTCGGCGCTCCCGTGCTCGTCGGGGGCTCGGCGGCGCGCGTCGTCGCAGTCGAGCCGCGCCGGCTGCGCATCGAGCCGCCGCTCACGGGCGAGGCGGTGCTGTGGGGCGATCCCGCGGCGGGCGAGCCGAGCGCGGATGCGTGGGCCGTCGCCGCCGGGACGATCGGCTACGAGGTGGTCACGCGGATGGCGGCCGCGACGCAGCCGGGCGCGCACGGCGACGCGCCGGCCCACCTCGCGCCGCGGCGCACGCTCGAGCTCGGCCTCGACGGCGAGCCGCGGCGGCTGCGCGGCGAGGTCGTCGGCGTCAAGCGCGTCGAGGCGGGGCTCGGCATCTCCTACGGCGCCGACTACACGACCCCGCGCGCGACGACGCTCGCGCTCGTCGGCCTCGGCTACGCCGACGGCGTCACGCGCTCGGCGACCGGTCGGCCGGTCGTGCTCGGCGGCGAGGCGCACGCGATCCGCGGCCGCGTCGCGATGGACCAGGTCGTGCTCGACCTCGGCGAGGGCACGGCGAGCGTCGGCGACGTCGCGGCGCTCGAGCACGCCTCCGCGCCGGAGCTCACCGGCATGCTCGGGCCCCGCGTCTCGGTCGAGCTCGCGGGATCGGTGCCCGACGCCGACGCGATGGAGGCGCTGGGCGAGCGCATCGGCGCGCAGCTGCGCGCGGGCGACGCC
This sequence comes from Agrococcus sp., assembly GCA_031179215.1. Lineage (GTDB taxonomy): Bacteria > Actinomycetota > Actinomycetes > Actinomycetales > Microbacteriaceae > Agrococcus. The sequence goes on along the minus strand of JAPSIA010000005.1, from coordinate 42,571 downwards.
GTGCTGCTCGTCGGCCCGCTCGGCGCCGGGAAGACGACCCTGACGCGCGGCATCGGCCGGGCGCTCGGCGCGCGGGGCACGGTGCAGAGCCCGACCTTCGTGCTCGCGCGCACGCACCGCACCGCGGCGGGTCCCGACCTGCAGCACGTCGACGCGTACCGCCTGCTCGACGACGCCGACGACGAGGCCGAGCTCGACGACCTCGACCTCGACCTCGAGGGCGCCATCACCGTCGCCGAGTGGGGCGCGCCGCTCGAGCACGCGCTCGAGTCGTGGCTGCGGGTCGACATCGAGCGCGGCACCGCGCTCGACGACACCGAGGACGCCTCGCCGCGCACCGTGCGGCTGCGCGGGCACGGGCCCGCGTGGCGCCCGGCGCGCGTGCGCGCGATCGCCGCGCGGGACCTCGGCGAGGGGCAGGAGGACGCATGACGGCCGAAGGCATGACGCTCGCGATCGACACCTCGCTCGGCACCTCGGTCGCGGTGCTCGACGGCGAGGCGGTCGTCTTCCGCGAGCACGCCGCCGACACCCGCCGGCACGCCGAGCACCTCGGCGGCATGCTCGCTCGAGCGCTCGAGGGCCGCCGGGGAGAGATCCGCCTCGTCGTGGCGGGCATGGGCCCTGGGGCGTTCACGGGCCTCCGCGTGGGCATCGCCGCCGCGCGAGCCACGGCGCTCGGGCTCGGCGTGCCGTGCCGCGGCGTCGCGAGCCACGCGGGCGTCACCGAGGGCAGCGCGCAGGTGACGACGGATGTGCGGCGCAAGGAGCGGGCGTGGAGCGTCGTCGTCGACGGGCTCGTCGTCGACGGCCCCCACCTCGCGCCCGCCGACGCCGTCCCCGCTCCCTCCGGCGCGCACGCCGCGCTCGAGCGCATCGACGCGGCCGCGATCGACGCCGCCCTCCTCGCGCGAGCGGTCGGCCGCGGCGCGGCGGAGGTCGAGCGCGCGCTCTACCTCCGCGATGCCGACGCGACGCCGTCGGCGGGCCCCAAGCGGGTGAGCCAGTGAGCGCGCTCCCCGAGGACGGCGGCGCGGCCGCCGCGCCCGACGCGCCGGTGCGCATCCGCACCGCCGAGGCGGCCGACCTCGACGCGATCATGGCGATCGAGCGCGCCGCGTTCGCGGCGAGCGCCTGGGAGCGGGAGACGATGCGCGCCGAGGTCACGAGCGAGTGGGGCCGCTACCTCATCGCCGAGGACGCCTCCGGGCGCGCGCTCGGCTACGCGGGGCTGCGCGCCGTGGGCGTCGAGGGCGACGTGCAGACGATCGCCGTCGAGGCCGACGCGCGAGGCCGCGGCATCGGGCGAGCGCTGCTCGCCGAGCTCCTCGTCGAGGCCGCCCGGCGCGGCGTGCGCGAGCTCTTCCTCGAGGTGCGCGCCGACAACCCGGTCGCGCGGTCGCTCTATGCCTCGGTCGGCTTCCACGAGATCGGCGTGCGCCCGCGCTACTACCAGCCGGAGGACGTCGACGCCGTCGTCATGAAGCGAGAGGAGCCGAGATGAGCGCACCCGGCACGCGGGCACCCGTCGTGCTCGGCATCGAGACGAGCTGCGACGAGACGGGCGTCGGCATCGTGCGCGGCACCGAGCTGCTCGCGAACCGCATCGCCTCGTCGATGGAGCTCCACGCGCGCTTCGGCGGCGTCGTGCCGGAGATCGCCGCTCGCGCGCACCTCGAGGCCATGGAGCCGACGATCCGCGCCGCGCTCGCCGATGCGGGCATGACCCTCGACGACATCGACGCGGTCGCCGTGACCGCGGGCCCGGGCCTCGCCGGTGCGCTCATGGTGGGGATCGGCGCCGCGAAGGGCCTCGCCACCGCGCGCGAGCTGCCGCTCTACGGCGTCAACCACCTCGTGGGCCACGTCGCCGCCGACGTGCTCTCCGGCGAGCCGCTCGAGCTGCCGACGATCGCGCTGCTCGTCTCCGGCGGCCACACCTCGCTGCTGCTCGTGCGCGACCTCGCGGGCGACGTCGAGCTGCTGGGCGAGACGATCGACGACGCCGCGGGCGAGGCCTTCGACAAGACCGCGCGGCTGCTGGGGCTCGGCTATCCGGGCGGTCCCTCGATCGACGCGGCGGCCGTCGGCGGCGACCCGGCCGCGATCGCGTTCCCGCGCGGGCTCACGGCGCCGAAGGATCGGGAGCGGCACCGCTGGAACTTCTCGTTCTCGGGCCTCAAGACGGCCGTCGCGCGGCACGTCGAGCGCGCTGAGGCGACGGGGGAGCCGCTGCCGGTCGCCGACGTCGCCGCGAGCTTCCGCGAAGCGGTCGTCGACGTGCTCGTCGCCAAGGCGCTCGACGCGTGCGCGGCGCACGGCATCCCCCGGCTGCTGCTCGGCGGCGGCGTCGTCGCGAACCGGCGGCTGCGCGAGGTCGCCGCCGAGCGCAGCGCAGCCGCGGGCGTCGCCCTCCGCATCCCGCCCCTCGACCTCTGCACCGACAACGGCGCGATGATCGCCGCGGTCGGCGCGATGCTCGTCGCGCGCGGCGATGCCCCGAGCGAGCCGGGCTTCGCGGCCGAGTCGACGCTCGAGGCGAGCGTCGTGCAGGTCGTCGCGTGACGCCGGGGCGCACGGCCGAGCGCATGCTCAGGTCGGCGAGGCAGGATGGATGCGACGAAGGGAGCGGACGATGAGCGCCGGATGGACGCCGCAGGATCCGCACGCGCAGGTCGCGCACCCGCAGGGCGTGCAGCCGCGGGGCGTGCAGCCGCAGGGGGCACAGGCGGGCGGCTGGTCTCCCGCCCAGGCGGGCGGCTGGTCTCCCGCGCAGGCGGGCGGCTGGCCCGCCCCGCCGCAGCCGCGCGCGTGGAGCGCCCCGACGCATCCCGGCCCGCCGACCAACCTGCTCGCGGTGCTCGCGGTCGCGGCCGCCGCCGCGGGTGCGACGATCCTCCTCGGGCTCGGCTCGATCGCGGCCGTCGTGCTCGGCTCCATCGCCCTCGGGCAGATCAAGCGCACGGGTGCCGACGGCAAGGTGCTCGCCGTCTGGGCCATCATCGCCGGCGCGGTGACGCTCGTCGCGCTCGCCGCGGCGACGGTCATCGGCGTCGCCGGGTTCGTCTCCATCGGGCAGCAGCTGGCCGAGCTCGGTCCCTGAGTCGTTCAGCGCGCGTTCACGCGCGGTGCAGGCATCGCGCGCTCGGCGCGGGATACTGTGGTGCCCGCGCACTCGCGCATCCCAAGGAGGTACTCGTGAGCGACCAGTTCCCGCCGGCCGACGACCGGTTCCGTCGACCCGACCAGGGCGCGCCCGAGCAGGGCCAGCCCGATGGCGCGGTGCCCGCCGGCGACGCCGCCGCACAGCCCGACTTCGGCCAGCCGCAGGCGCCCTCGTTCGGCCAGGCGCAGGACGCCCCGGCGCCCGGCTACGGCCAGCCCGAGCAGGCCTACGGGCAGGCGCCGGACGCCGCGAGCTACGGCCAGCCCTACGGCCAGCAGCACGCCCCGGCGTACGGCCAGCCCACCGGCCAGGAGCAGCAGCCCTACGGCCAGCAGCCCGGCCAGGAGCAGCCGTACGGCCAGCAGCCCTCGGGCCAGGAGCAGCAGCCCTACGGCCAGCAGCAGCCCTACGGCCAGGAGCAGCCCTACGGCCAGGGCGAGCAGCAGCCGTACGGCCAGCAGCCGGCCTACGGCGCGAGCGCGCCCGCGTACGGCGGCACGTCGTACGAGCAGCAGCCGTACGGGCAGAGCGCGCCCGCCGCGCAGGGCTACGGCCAGCAGGCGGGCTATGGCCAGGGCGGCTACGGCCAGCAGGGCGCCTACGGCCAGCAGGGCGGCTACAGCGACGCCGCGACGGCCTACGCGCAGCCGGGGCAGAAGCGGCTCAAGGGCATCACGATCACCGCGATCATCCTCTCCGGCCTGGGCCTGCTCGGCACCTTCATCAGCGGCACGGGCTTCCTCTTCGGCCTCGCGGGCGGCATCGTCGGCCTCGTCGCGCTGAAGAAGAACCCCGAGGCCAAGCCGTGGCCGCTCATCGCCGCGATCGTGGGCTTCGTCTCCGCCATCGCCTCGCTCATCGTGTTCATCGTGCTCGCGGTGCAGTGGCTCAACTACTTCGCAGCCATCGGCTCGATGTGATCGCGCCGCGCTCGCCCCTGGGGTGAGCGTCGCTCGCCACGAGGCGCGTGCAGCCGAGGCGCACGCGACCGAGGCGGCCCGAGAGCCCGCAGCAGCAGCGCTGCGGGCTCTCGCGCTTCAGGCCCGATCCGCCAGGATCGCCCGGTGCCGCCCGCCGACGCGGGTCGCGAAGAGCGTCGCGCGCTCGTCGCCGGCGAGCTTGAGCCGCTTGCGCAGCGCCGCGGGGTCGACGTCCGCGCCCCGCTTCTTGATCTCGAGCTCGCCGATCCCGAGCTCGCGCAGCCGCTGCGCGATGCGGCGCTCGTCGAGCGGCAGCGTCTCGCGCACGCGGAACGCCTGCGCGAGCGGCGTCGCCACGTGCGCCGGCCCGCTGAGGTAGGCGAGCCCGGCGCTGATGCTCGTCGCGCCCAGCCGCTCGGCGAGGGCGCCGATGAGCTCCGCCCGGATCACGGCGCCGGCGGGCTCGAAGAGCCACTCGCCCAGCTCGCCCGGCTCGGGGTGCGAGGCGTCCCCCGAGAGCTCTGCCGCGACGCCGTCGCCGAGCACGAGGGCGCTGCGCGCGACCCCCTCGCGCGCGAGCCGTCCCGTCCACACGACGGCCTCGACGGTCTCGAGCCCGTCGGTGACCCACTGGTGCTCGGCGTCGGGCGGCAGCAGCGCGCGGTCGATACCCGGCGCGAGCTTGATGCCCGCGGGCTGCGCGGCCGCTCGCGCGAAGACGGCGTCGAGCGCTGGCGACCAGTCGGCTGGGTCGCCGAGCCGCGTGCGCCCCTCCCGCCGCGCGGGGTCGAACCAGAGCGCCTCGACGTCGACGGGGGTCTCGAGCGCGTCGCCGTGCACGACGGATGCGCGCCAGTCGGCGAGGTTGTACGTCGCGATCGCAGCGGTCACCTCGTCGCGCTCGACGGCCGTCACCTCGATGCCGAGGGTCGCGAAGGCGAGCGAGTCGGCGCCGATGCCGCACCCGAGGTCGGCGACCGAGACCACGCCTGCCGCCCGCATCCGCCCCGCGTGGTGGGCCGCGACGCGCAGCCGCGTCGCCTGCTCGAGCCCGGCCTCGGTGAAGAGCATCCCGCGGGCGAAGTCGCCGAACTTCGCCTGAGCGCGCCGGCGCAGCCGCGCCTGCGTCAGCACGGCGGCGACGAGCCGCGGATCGTGGCCCTCCGCGCGCAGCCGGCTCACCTCGCGCACGACGTCCGTGCGCTCGTCCATGCCGGCCTCGGCGCGCTCGAGCAGCGCGAGCCCCTCTCGCGTCAGCAGCAGTCGCAGCTCGTCGGCCTCCATGGCTCCAGTCAAGCATTGACGAGCCCGCGGCCACCCACGCCGTTGGCACTCATGTTGACCGAGTGCCAATCGACGGCTTAGGCTTGAGCTGCTGTCCGGCGAGTCCGGACTGACCCCAGAGTCTGACAGAAAGAGGCAACCGTGTCGGTTTCCATCAAGCCGCTCGAGGACCGCATCGTCATCAAGCAGGTCGAGGCAGAGACGACCACTGCGAGCGGTCTCGTCATCCCTGACACCGCCAAGGAGAAGCCCCAGGAGGGCGAGGTCGTGGCGGTCGGCCCCGGCCGCATCGACGACAACGGCAACCGCGTGCCGCTCGACGTCTCCGTCGGCGACCGCGTGCTGTACTCGAAGTACGGCGGCACCGAGGTCAAGTACGGCACCGACGAGTACCTCGTGCTCTCGGCCCGCGACGTGCTGGCGATCGTCGAGCGCTGACGCTCCACTGAGCAGAACGGCGGCGTCCCCTTCCGGGGGCGCCGCCTTCGCAGTCTGATGGGAGATCCGCATGGGTGACCGGGCGAGGACCGGGCTCTGGTACGCGCTGTTCGCGTACGCCTGCTGGGGCGTCGTGCCCGTCTACCTCCAGCTGACGAGGGGCATCGACGGCTTCGAGCTCATCGGCTGGCGCGTGATCGCCTCGGTGCTCGTCGCGTTCGCGCTCGTCGCGATGACGCGCGGCTGGGCTCGCATGCGGCAGGTGCTGCGCAGCCGCCGCGACACCTGGACCCTCGTGCTCGCGGGCCACGCGGTGCTCGTGAACTGGACGGCGTTCGTCGTCGGCGTGCTCTCCGATCGCGTGCTCGAGACGAGCCTGGGCTACTTCCTCAACCCGCTCGTGAGCGTCGTCCTCGCCGTCCTCTTCCTCGGCGAGCGGCTGCGCCCCCTCCAGTGGGCCGCGGTCGGCCTCGGCGCGGTCGGCGTCGGCGTGATGATCGTCGGCTACGGCGAGGTGCCGTGGATCGGCCTCCTCGTCGCGAGCTCCTTCGGCGTCTACGGGCTCATCAAGAAGCGCGTCGGCGGATCGGTGGATGCGCTCTCGGGCTTCACGATCGAGACGACGGCCGCGCTCCCCGCCTCGCTCGCCATGATGCTCGTCGCCATCTCGCTCCACGGCCTCACGCTCGGCGCGAACGGCACCGCCGGCATCCTCGGCGCCGCGGGCTTCGGCATCGTCACTGCCGTCCCGCTGCTGGCGTTCGCGGCCGCGACCCGCCGCATCCCGCTCACGTGGGTCGCCTTCACGCAGTACCTCGCGCCCATCATGACCTTCCTGTTCGGCGCCTTCGTCATGCACGAGCCCATGCCGCTCGAGCGCTGGATCGGCTTCGCGCTCGTCTGGGCCTCGGTCGCGCTCGTCTCGATCGACGCCGTCGGCCGGCACTTCCGGCGCCCGCCGCTGATCCCGCCGGCTGCCTGAGGGCGTCCCTGGCCGCCGCTCCTCCAGGAGCGCGGCGCCGGGGGACGGTTGCAACAAGACCGTTACAAGGTCGTGACGCAGCGCCCCGGAAAACGGGCGGTTCCTCGCCTACTGTTGCACCAACGCCCGCGTCAGCGAGCGCTTCCTGCAACTGAGGAGCACAATGCAGTCCTTCCTTCGCACCAAGGGGCGCAGCCCCCGCCGGTACGCCGCGCTCGGCGCCGCGGCCGCGGGTGTCCTGCTGCTCGCCGCCTGCTCGGGCGGCGGCACCCCCGCGCCGTCCGGATCCGCCGGCCCCGAGGAGTCCGGCGGCGGCGAGACCGACACGTCGTTCGTCGTCGGCACGATCCTGCCCCAGACCGGCAACCTCGCGATCCTCGGTCCGCCCGAGTTCGCGGGCGTCGACCTCGCAGTCAAGGAGCTGGAGGAGGCGGGCTTCGAGTTCGACATCACCGTCGAGCACCGGGACTCGGGAGACACGACCACCGACATCGCGACGCAGTCGGCCGACGAGCTCATCGGGCTCGGCGTCGACACGGTCATCGGCGCGGCGTCGTCCGGCGTCTCGCTGACCATCATCGACCGGCTGATCGACGCGCAGGTCGTGCAGATCTCGCCGGCGAACACCGCGTCCGACTTCATCGAGTACGAGGACGACGGCTTCTACTGGCGCACCGCTCCGAACGACCTGCTGCAGGGCCGCGTGCTCGCGAACCAGATGCTCGCGAACGGAGCGACCTCGGTCGGCTTCATCACGCTCAACGACCCGTACGGCACGGGCCTCGAGGGCTACGTGACCGAGACGTTCGAGGAGGCGGGCGGTACCGTCACCGGCAGCGTGCTCTACAACCCGGGCGACTCCAACTTCGGCTCGCAGGTCGCAGAGCTCGTCGCCGGCAACCCGGACGCGATCGCCATCCTGTCCTTCGCAGAGGCGGCGCAGATCGTGCCCGAGCTCGTGACGAACGGCTTCCCGTCGACCGGCATGTACTTCGTCGACGGCAACCTCTCGAACGGGTACAACTTCCCCGAGGGCACGCTCGAGGGCGCGTACGGCACGCTGCCGGGCAACACCGCGGACGAGACCTTCCGCGAGCGCCTGCTCGAGGTCGACCCGGAGCTGGAGGACTTCTCCTACGCTCCCGAGTCCTACGACGCGGTCGTGCTGGCAGCGCTCGCGGCTGTCCAGGGCGGCAGCGCCGATGCGATCACGATCCGGGACAACCTGCAGTCGGTCTCGCGCGATGGCGAGAAGTGCACGGCGATCAGCGACTGCCTCGAGCTCCTGGAGGCCGGTGAGGACATCGACTACGACGGCTTCTCCGGTCCGGTGACGTTCGACGACGTGGGCGACCCCTCCGAGGCCTACATCGGCATCTACCAGTACGGCGCCGACAACCAGTACTCGCTGGTGACCACGGAGTTCGGCTCGCTCGTCGAGTGACGCCGCAGCGCCGATCGACGTGAGAGGGCCCCGCTTCGGCGGGGCCCTCTTCGCGTCTGGGCCGTGCGGTTCGACGGCCCGACCGACGCGAGAGGGGCCCCGCGGCAGCGGAGCCCCTCTCGCGATGCAGCGGGATCAGCCGGCCGGATCGGCGGTCGGCTGCGACTCGGTGCGCGCCTTGTCCTCCACGTCCGTCGCCAGCGTGCCGAGGTAGAGCTGGATGACCTTCGGGTCGTTCAGCATCTCGCGGCCCGTGCCCGTGTACGCGTCCGTGCCGTGGTCCAGCACGTAGGCGCGGTGGGCGATCTGCAGGCAGCGACGGGCGTTCTGCTCGACCATCACGATCGTGACGCCGTGGCTGTTGATCTCCGCGACGCGCAGGAACGTCTCGTCCTGGCGCACCGGGCTGAGGCCCGCGCTCGGCTCGTCGAGCAGCAGCACCGCGGGGTCCATCATGAGCGCGCGGCCCATGGCGACCATCTGGCGCTCGCCGCCCGACAGGCTGCCGGCGCGCTGCCTGCGGCGCTTGACGAGCTCGGGGAAGAGCGCGCCGACGAACTCGAAGCGCTCCTTGAACAGCTTCGGCTGCTGGAAGAGCCCCATCTCGAGGTTCTCCTCGATGGTGAGCGAGGGGAAGACGTTGTTGTTCTGCGGCACCATGCCGACGCCCTTGCCCACGAGCTTGTCGGCCTTGAGGCCGGTGATGTCGTCGCCGTGCAGCAGCACGCTGCCGCTGCGGATGCTCACCTGGCCGAAGACCGCCTTCAGCAGCGTCGACTTGCCAGCGCCGTTGGGACCGATGATGCCGATGAGGTCGCCTTGCTTGGCGACGATCGAGCAGCCGTTGAGGATGTTGACGCCCGGCAGGTAGCCCGCGACGAGCTCCTTCGTCTCGAGCACCGGGGTGGCGGCGGCGGTGGCTCCGGTCGTGGTCATCGCTGGCCCTCCTGGTCGGCGTCCGTCGCGGCGTCGCGCGACGCATCTGCTCCCGAGGCGTGCGCGTCGGGATCGACGGGCACCTCGACCTCGGCGTCCTCGTGGATCTGCGCGACCTGCTGGTTCGTCAGGGTGCCGAGGTCGGTGTCGTGGTGCGCGCCGAGGTACGCGTCGACGACCGCCTTGTTCTGCATGATCGTCTCTGGCGGACCCTCGGCGACGACCTTCCCCTCGGCCATGACGATCACCCAGTCGGAGATGTGGCGCACCATGTGCATGTCGTGCTCGACGAAGAGCACGGTCATGCCCTCGTCCTTGAGGCCGCGCACGTGGTCGAGCAGCGACTGGGTCAGCGCCGGGTTGACCCCTGCCATCGGCTCGTCGAGCATGACGAGCGTCGGCTCGCTCATGAGGGCGCGCGCCATCTCGAGCAGCTTGCGCTGACCGCCCGAGAGCGACGCCGCGTAGTCGTCGCGCTTCTCGTCGAGCTTGAAGCGCGCGAGCAGCCTCTCGGCGCGCTCGGTGTTGGCCGCCTCCTGCGCCTTCCACAGGGGCCGCACGAGCGCCGCGAACAAGCCCTCGCCGCGCTGGTCGCGGGCGCCCAGCAGCATGTTCTGCAGCACGGTCAGCCGACCGAGCGACTTCGTCAGCTGGAACGTGCGGACCATGCCGCGCCGAGCCACCTTGTGGCTCGGCACGTGCGAGAGCGACTGGCCCTCGAACGACCAGGTGCCCTTGTTCGGGCGGTCGAAGCCCGTGAGCAGGTTGAAGAACGTCGTCTTGCCAGCGCCGTTCGGGCCGATGAGGGCGGTGATCATGCCGCGCGGGATCTCGAGGTGCGCGACGTCGACCGCCGTGAGGCCGCCGAACTGGCGCACGACGCCGTCGGCGACGATGATCGGGTCGACCTTGGTGCAGCCGGGTCCCACCTCGCCGTCGACCAGCGGGTGCGTCGCCGCGGACGCAGCGCGGGGCGTGGCCGTGTCAGACATTGAACGACAGCTCCTTCTTGTTGCCGAGGATGCCCTGTGGTCGGAAGACCACGAGCGCCATGAGGGCGAGGCCGACGATCACGAAGCGCAGCTGGCCTGCCTGCGTCCCGGTCATGTCGCCGAAGATGCCCATCGAGTGGAGGCCGACGATGATGCCACCGGTGAAGGACAGCAGGACCCAGAAGAGGATCGCGCCGAGCAGCGGGCCGAACACCGTCGCTGCGCCGCCGAGCAGCAGCGCCGTCCAGATGTAGAACGTGAGGGTGGTCGCGAAGTTGTCCGGCTGCACCGCTCGGGGCAGCACGTACAGCACGCCGGCGAGCGCGCCCATCGAGCCGCCCAGCACGAGGGCCTGCATCTTGTACGAGTAGACGTTCTTGCCGAGCGAGCGCACGGCGTCCTCGTCCTCGCGGATGCCCTTGATGACGCGTCCCCAAGGGCTGCGCATGAGCAGCCACACGAGGACGAGCGCCACGATCACGATCGACCACGCGATGATGCGGACCCAGGTGTCGTACGCGGTCGCGGTCCAGGGCCCGAAGCCGTAGGTGCTGCCGGTCAGCGGGTTGAGCGCCTCGAGGTCGCCCTTGTAGCTCGCGCCGGTCAAGCCCTGCGAGCCGCCCGTGACCTCCGTGAGGTCCTGCGTCCTGACGGTGAAGCGGATGATCTCCGCCGCCGCGATGGTCACGATCGCCAGGTAGTCGCCCCGCAGGCGCAGGGTGGGGATGCCGAGGATCAGCGCGAAGACGACGGCCGCGAGGATCGCGACGAGCACTGCGCTCAAGAAGGACAGCCACACGGGCCAGCCGAGCGTGGCCGTCGGATCGACCATGATCGTGAAGATCGCGAACGCATAGGCGCCGACGGCCATGAAGCCCGCCTGGCCGAAGTTCAGCAGCCCCGAGTAGCCGAAGTGGATGTTGAGGCCGATCGTGGCGAGCGCGAAGGCCGCCGTGGTCGGTGAGAGGATCTCGCCCGCAGCGTTGTTGACGATTGCCAGGAAGTCCATGTCAGCCGATCCTTTCCTTGCGGCCGAGGATGCCCTGCGGCCGGAACAGGAGCACGAGGATGAGCACCAGCAGCGCCACCGCGTAGCGGAGGTCGGGCGCGAGGAACAGCGTCGACAGCTCCGTCACGATGCCGATGAAGACGGCGCCGACGAGGGCGCCGAAGGCGCTGCCGAGGCCGCCGAGCGTCACGCCGGCGAAGAGCAGCAGCAGGATCGTGAAGCCCATGTCCCACTTGATGTTCGCGCCGATGAAGTACGTGTAGAGGATGCCCGCGCCGCCGGTGAGCACTCCGGCGAGCACCCAGACGATGCGGATCACGCGGTCGACATCGATGCCCGATGCCGCCGCGAGGCTCGCGTTGTCGCTGACAGCGCGGGTGGCCTTGCCGATGCGCGTGCGCGTGAGGAACCATCCGACGGCTGCGAGCACGACGATGGCGATGAGCGTGCTCACGATGTTCGAGGTCGTCATCGCGACGGGGCCGACCTGCACGACGGCGCCGCGGTCGACCGAGAGGCCCTCGATGCCGCCGCCGATCAGGAACTGGAAGAAGTAGCGCAGCGCGATCGACAGGCCGATCGTCACGATCAGCACCTGCACGAGGCCGACGCGGCGGCGGCGCAGGGGCTTGAAGATGCCCCAGTCGTGGAACCACCCGAACGCGGCCGAGGCCAGCAGCGTCACGATGATCGCGCTCCACACCGGCCAGTTGGCGATCGTGGTCGTGAAGTAGAAGATGATGCCGCCGAAGGTGAGCAGCTCGCCGTGGGCGAAGTTGTTCACGCCGGTGGTGCCGAAGATGAGCGTGATGCCGATCGCCGCGAGCGCGAGCAGCAGGCCGAAGCCCAGGCCGGAGATGAGTCGGGCGAGCACCTGCGAGCCGAAGTCGTTCGAGGTCGCGCCCGCGCCGGCGCCGGCGCCGGGCTCCGCGCCGGGTGCGGGTGTCGCCTCGCCGTCCGTGCCGCCATCGCCGCCGCCGCCTGCGGCGGGCGGGCCGAACGGGAAGAGCACGCCGACGGAGGTCGACGTGCTGACCTCGAGCTCCCGGCTCTCGAACGACGGGTCTCGCAGCGTGACGCCCTCGGGGAGCGTCGACGTGTCGATCGAGACGGTGTACGTGCCCTGCGCGGGCACCCCTACGACCCAGCGTCCGTCGGCACCGGTGGCGACGGTCTCGTCCACCCCGTTGCCGGTGACGGTGATCTCGACGCCCTCGAGGGGCGTCTGCCCGTCGCGGATGATGCCGTTGAAGTTGTAGGGAGCTGGCGGCTCGGTCTGGGGCGCGGGCGCGGCGGTGGCCGCGGCCGCTCCGCCAGCGACCATCCCCATGACGGCGAGCGCTGCGGCGATCGCTCGCCGGAGCCCTCTCCGCCGAGGTGTGCTGGACGTGTTCACATGTCCTCCATGTCGTCGGGCAGCGCTGCCCTGGGAATGCCGCGTGCGGCTTGCCCGTTACATCGGTGGTGACACAGTAGCGGCGTTGTCTGCGCTCGCATGCCTCATTCGATGGCTCCGCCCGCGAGTTCGCCAGGTCTTAGCAGGACCGTTACCGAATAGATACGATGGAGGCGATGGAGATGCGCAACCCGTTCGGCCCGGTAGGCCTGACCTACGACGACGTCATGCTGCTGCCCGGCCGCACCGACGTGATCCCCTCCGAGGCCGACACCGGCACGCGGCTCTCGCGCCGCATCCGGCTCTCGATCCCGCTCGTCTCGAGCGCGATGGACACCGTGACCGAGGACCGCATGGCGATCGCGATGGCGCGCCAGGGCGGCATCGGCATCATCCACCGCAACCTCTCGATCGACGAGCAGGCGGGGATGGTCGACCGCGTGAAGCGCTCGGAGTCGGGCATGATCACCGACCCCGTCACCACGCGGCCCGACGCGACGATCGAGGAGGTCGACCGCGTCTGCGGCGAGTTCAAGGTCTCGGGGCTCCCGGTCGTCGACGAGGGCGGCGTGCTCGTCGGCATCGTCACGAACCGCGACATGCGCTTCGTGCCGCGCGAGGACTTCGCGACGACGCTCGTGCGCGACATCATGACGCCGTCGCCGCTCAAGACGGCGCCCATCGGCATCTCGCGCGAGGACGCCTTCAAGATCTTCGAGCAGACGAAGCTCGAGAAGCTGCCGCTCGTCGACGAGGAGGGGCGCCTCGGCGGCCTCATCACCGTCAAGGACTTCGACAAGGTCGAGCAGTACCCGAACGCGACGAAGGACGCCCACGGCCGCCTGCGGGTCGGCGCGGCGATCGGCTTCTTCGGCGACGCGTTCGACCGCGCGGTGGCGCTCGCGGAGGCGGGCGTCGACGTCATCGTCGTCGACACGGCGAACGGCGAGAGCCAGGGCGTGCTCGACATGGTCGCGAAGCTCAAGGGCGACGAGCGCTTCGCCGAGATCGACATCATCGGCGGCAACATCGCCACCTACGAGGGTGCCGCGGCGCTCATCGAGGCGGGCGTCGACGCGGTCAAGGTCGGCGTCGGGCCGGGCTCGATCTGCACGACGCGCGTCGTCTCGGGCGTCGGCGTGCCGCAGGTGACGGCGATCTACGACGCGGCGCGCGCCGTGCACGACGCCGGCAGCGACGTGCCCGTCATCGCCGACGGCGGCCTGCAGTACTCGGGCGACATCGCGAAGGCGATCGTGGCGGGCGCCTCGTGCGTCATGCTCGGCTCGCTGCTCGCCGGCACGAACGAGAGCCCCGGCGACCTCGTGCTCGTCAACGGCAAGCAGTTCAAGTCGTACCGGGGGATGGGCTCGCTCGGCGCGATGCAGACGCGCGGCAAGAAGACCTCCTACTCGCGCGACCGCTACTTCCAGGCCGATGTGCCCAGCGACGAGCAGCTGATCGCCGAGGGCATCGAGGGCAAGGTGCCCTACCGCGGCCCGCTCGGCTCGGTCGCGTACCAGCTCGTCGGGGGCCTGCGGCAGTCGATGTTCTACACCGGCGCGCGCACGATCGGCGAGCTCGCCGAGAAGGGCCGCTTCGTGCAGATCACCGCGGCGGGCCTCAAGGAGTCGCACCCCCACGACATCCAGATGGTCGTCGAGGCCCCGAACTACCGCCGGTAGGCGAGCGCGCACCCTCGCGGACCCCGTTCCGCCGGATGGACCCCCGATCTCGGGTCCGCCTGGCGGGACGGGGTCCGCGTCGTCGTGCGCGAGGGTTGCCGAGCCGGAGGACGCGATATATCGTGTGTTGCAGGACGCGATATAGCGCGAGTGGGGGCCGCCGGGGCCGCCACGGCTTGAGCGCAGGGGAGCGGACATGGATCAGCAGTGGGAGCGCGGCGAGGACGCCGCGCGCAGCGGCGCGCAGGACTTCGGCGCGCAGGGCGTCGGCGACGGCGCGCAGGGCTTCGGCGCGAGCGCGCCGCGGAGCGAGGCGCCCCGCAGCTCCTCGGGCGCGACCGCGTCCGGCGCCGACGCCATCACGGAGCGCTGGACGATCCGCGAGGGGCAGAGCCGAGTCATCGACATCGATGCCGTGGCATCGCTGCGCGTCGGCATCGTCGGCGGCAGCGTCGACATCGTCGGCCACGACGAGCCCACCGCGCGCGTCGAGGTGCATCGCGTCGAGGGGCGCGATCTCTCGGTCACGCTCGAGCAGGGCCGCTTGTCGATCTCGCATCCGCGCGTGAGCTGGGACGACGTGTGGGAGTCGGTGAAGGCGCTCGTCGGCGTGCGCGCCAAGACCGAGCTCAGCATCGTCGTGCCCCGCCACGTGGCGCTCTCGCTCGGACAGGTGAGCGCATCCGCCCTCGTCTCGGGACTGCGCTCGCGAGCGAGCCTCAGCACCGTCTCGGGTGCCGTGCAGGTGGAGTCGCACGAGGGCGACCTCGACCTCAACACGGTCTCCGGCGACGTGGAGGTCTCGGGCGGCAGCGGGCGCCTCTCGGTGCACGGCGTCTCGGCGGACGTCACGGCGTCCGGCGCGCTCGATGTCGTCGGGATCGACACCGTGAGCGGCGACGTGCTGCTCGACGTCCGCGGCGCGCCCCGCAGCATCACCGCCAACTCCGTCTCGGGCGACGTCACGGTGCGCATCGACGCCGGTCAGGGCGTGCGGGCGACGACGCGCACGGTCTCGGGCCGCGGCTCGATCGCGGGTGTCGCGATGCCCAAGCGCGGCGGCCGCGAGGTGGTCGACGGAGTGGAGCCCTTCGACTTCAGCGCGAGCACGGTCTCGGGCGACGTGACCGTCGTGCGGAGGGACGCGTGAGCCCCGCCGTCTTCGGGCACGGAGCGCTGCGGCTGTACCTGCTGAGCCTGCTCGCCGAGGCGCCCCGCCACGGCTACGAGCTCATGCAGGCGCTCGAGCACCGCTTCGGCGGCACGTACTCGCCGAGCGCCGGCACCATCTACCCGCGGCTGGCGAAGCTCGAGGAGGAGGGGCTCGTCACGAAGGTCGTCGACGGGCGCAAGGCCACCTACGAGATCACCGACGCGGGCCGCGAGGAGCTGCGGGCGCGCGAAGGCGAGCTGCACGCGCTCGAGAGCGAGATCACCGACTCGGTGCGCCGCATGGCCTCCGACGTGCGCGAGAGCGTGCGCTCGGCGATGCAGGGGCTGCGAGCCGACCTCGCGGCAGCGGAGCGCGAGGCGCGCGCGGCGGCGAAGCGGACGGGTCCGGCGGGCGGCCGGGCGAGCGCTCCGAGCGCCCCGAGCGCCCCGAGCGCTCCGAGCTCCGCGGGCGCTCCGAGCGCCCCGGACTCCACGAGCGCTCCCGGCTGGGCGAGCGCTCCGCACCCCGCCGATCGCGCGGACGACGGCGCGCGCCGCGCCGACGCATCCCCCCAGCCCGACGGAGGGATCGGTGACCCGTGGCCGCAAGCCCCGACGGCACCGGGGCGGGCGGATGCGCCGCACCCGGCCGAGCGGGCCGCCGCCCGGATGGCGGTGCACGACGTCGACCTCGCGCTCAGCGCGTTCCGGCAGCAGGTGCGCGAGGCGGCGCGACGTCGCGGCGAGCGCATGACCGCGGCGACGGCGGAGGCCGTGCGGCGCGAGCTCGACGCCGCCCTGCTGCGGATCACGAGCGCGCTCGGGGAGTGAGGACGAGCGGGCGGGGGCTCGGCGAGCGCTGCAGGGAGCGACCGTGGGCCGCCCGGTGTGGGTGGCGGCGATAGGCTGGCATGGTGACGGAGATCGAGATCGGCCGCAGCAAGCGGGCGCGCGTGGGCTACGGGTTCGACGACATCAGCATCGTGCCGTCGCGCCGCACGCGCGACAGCGCCCTCGTCTCGCTGCAGTGGCAGATCGACGCGTTCAAGTTCGAGATCCCCGTGCTCGGCGCGCCGACCGACTCGGTCATGAGCCCCGCGACCGCCATCGCGCTCGGTCGCGCCGGCGGCCTCGGCGTGCTCAACCTCGAGGGCGTGTGGACGCGCTACGACGACCCCGAGCCGCTGCTCGCCGAGATCGCGGGCCTGCCCGCCGATCTCGCGACGAGCCGCATGCGCGAGATCTACGCCGAGCCCATCAAGCCGGAGCTCATCCGCGACCGGCTCGCGCAGATCCGCGACGCGGGCGTCGTCGTCGCAGGGAGCCTCAGCCCCCAGGCGGTGCAGCAGCACTACGAGACCGTGCTCGCGGCCGGCGTCGAGCTCATGGTGATCCGCGGCGCGACCGTGAGCGCCGAGCACGTCTCGGCCGACGCGGGTGCGCCCCTCAACCTCAAGCAGTTCATCTACGAGCTCGACGTGCCCGTCATCGTCGGCGGCGTCGTCACCTACACCGCCGCGCTCCACCTCATGCGCACGGGCGCCGCGGGCGTGCTCGTGGGCTTCGGCGGGGGAGCGGCGTCGACGAGCGAGAAGGTGCTCGGCGTCGCGGCGCCCATGGCGACGGCCGTGAGCGACGTCGCCGCCGCGCGCCGCGACTACCTCGACGAGTCGGGCGGCCGCTACGTGCACGTCATCGCCGACGGCTCGCTCGGCACCTCCGGCCAGATCGTCAAGGCGCTCGCGTGCGGCGCCGACGCCGTCTGCCTCGGCACCGCGCTCGCGCGCGCGACGGATGCGCCCGGTCGCGGCTGGCACTGGGGCCCGGAGGCGCACAACCAGAAGCTGCCGCGCGGCAACCGCGTGCAGGTCGACCAGGTCGGCCCGCTCGACGTCGTGCTGAACGGTCCCTCGCCCGTCGCAGACGGCACCGCGAACATCATGGGCGCGCTGCGCAATGCCATGTCGACCACGGGATACAAGGACCTCAAGGAGTTCCAGCGCATCGACGTGGTCGTCGAGGCGAACCCACCGCGCTGATCCGCCCGGCTCGGGCGGCGCACTGAAGGAGGATCCATGGCTGAGACCACCAACAACGTGAGTCGGTCGAGGAAGCTCGGCCCCGAGGAGCGCGCGGCGGCGATCTCGTCGATGCGCGAGCGCGAGGTCGACGTGCTCGTGATCGGCGGCGGCATCGTCGGCACGGGAGCCGCGCTCGACGCCGTCACGCGCGGCCTGCGCGTGGGGCTCATCGAGGCGCGCGACTTCGCCTCCGGCACCTCGAGCCGCTCGTCGAAGCTCATCCACGGCGGCATCCGCTACCTCGAGCAGCTGAACTTCGGCCTCGTGCGCGAGGCGCTCATCGAGCGCGGCCTCCTGCTGCAGCGCATCGCGCCGCACCTCGCCAAGCCCGTGCGCTTCCTCTACCCGCTCGAGACGCCGCTCATCGAGCGCGCCTACATCGGCGCCGGCATGGCCCTCTACGACGTCTTCAGCTACACGGGCTTCATGAAGCCGGGCGTGCCGCTGCACCGCCACCTCACGAAGAAGCAGGTGCTGCGGAAGATCCCCTCGCTCGACCCGAACGCCTTCGTCGGGGGTCTCACCTACTACGACGCGCAGGTCGACGACGCGCGCTACGTCGCCGAGCTCGCGCGCACCGCATCCTTCTACGGCGCCCACGTCGCGAGCCGCGTGCGCGCGGAGGGCTTCCTCAAGGTCGGCGAGCGCGTCGTGGGCGTGCAGGCGCACGACTACGAGACGGGCGAGCAGTTCGAGATCCGCGCGAAGCAGGTCGTGAACGCGACGGGCGTCTGGACGGGCGAGACGCAGGCGATGGTCGGCGAGCGCGGCGAGTTCCGCGTGCGCGCGTCGAAGGGCGTGCACCTCGTGGTCCCGCGCGACCGCTTCCACTCGGAGATGGGCCTGCTGCTGCGCACCGACAAGAGCGTGCTCTTCGTCATCCCGTGGGGTCGGCACTGGATCATCGGCACGACCGACACCGACTGGAACCTCGACAAGGCGCACCCGGCCGCGACCGCCGCCGACATCGACTACATCCTCGACAACGTCAACAAGGTGCTCGCGACGAAGCTCACGCGCGCCGACGTCGAGGGCGTGTACGCGGGCCTGCGGCCGCTGCTCGCGGCCGGCGACGGGTCGTCGACCGCGAACCTCTCGCGCGAGCACCACGTCTCGCACACGGTGCCCGGCCTCGTGCTCATCGCGGGGGGCAAGTGGACGACCTACCGCGTCATGGCGAAGGACGCGATCGACGAGGCCGTGAGCGCGATGGACGGGAAGGTGCCCGAGTCGTGCACGGCCGAGATCCCGCTCCTGGGCGCGACCGGCTACCGCGCCGCGTGGAACAAGCGCGCGAAGATCGCGCGCGCCTTCGGCATCCACAAGCACCGCGTCGAGCATCTGCTGAACCGCTACGGGGTGCTCACCGACGAGATCCTCGACCTCATCCGCACCGACCCGTCGCTCGCCGAGCCGCTGCCGGGCGCCGACGACTACATCGGCGCCGAGGTGCGCTACGCGTGCACCCACGAGGGCGCGCTGCACCTCGACGACGTGCTCGCGCGCCGCACGCGCATCTCGATCGAGTCGTGGGATCGCGGCGTCGCGGCGGCGCCCGTCGCCGCTCGGATCATGGCGGATGCGCTCGGGTGGGACGACGCGCGCGTCGAGAAGGAGATCAACACCTACAACAAGCGCGTCGCGGCCGAGATCCAGAGCCAGGAGCTGCCCGACGACGAGTCGGCGGACCGGGCTCGGCTCGAGGCGCCCGACATCGTGCCGCTGAGCGCGCTGCCGACCGCCGACGCCGTCGGCACGCGGCCCCAGCAGGTCGCCGCCGCGGAGTAGCCGGGGTGCCGCATCGAGGGGCTCGCTCCTCGGTGCGGCATCGGCAGTGGACCGCCGCGCGCCGCCGATAGGATCGAGGCGCCGATGAGCACGCCCATCCTCACCTTCAAGGAGGTCGCCACGCGACCCCGGTGGATCGGCGTGCTCGCGCTGTGCATCCTCGTCGCCGGCGTCTTCGCGGTGCTCGGCCAGTGGCAGATCGAGCGTGCCGTCGAGCAGGGCCAGCGCGACGAGCGCGACACCGAGACCGCGGTGCCGCTCGAGGCGGTCGCAGCGCCGTCGTCGACGCTCACGACCGAGGCCGGCGGCCGCATCGTCGCCTTCACAGGCACGTGGGTGCCGGAGGACTTCCGCACGCTCGCGGGGCGCTCGCAGCACGGCGACCTCGGCTCGTGGGTCATCGGGCGCGTGCTCGTGCCGCACGCCGGTGGCGAGCCCGTCTCGCTGCCCGTCGCGCTCGCGTGGCTCGAGGAGCACGAGGCCGCCGAGGCGCTCGCGGCCCACCTCGCGCGGGCGTCGGCGTTTGCGCCGGTCGAGCTCGTGGGGCGGCTCATGCCCCCCGAGGCGCCCACGGAGGGCGACATCCGCGACGGCACGAGGGAGGCGATGAGCGTCGCAGCGCTCATCAACCAGTGGAGCGAGTGGAACGGCCTCGTCTACGGTTCGTACGCGATCCTCGACGAGCCCTCGGCAGCGGCATCCGGCGCGCTCGTCGACGGCGCGGAGCCGATCCAGTCGGCGCCGCCCGTGACGGACACCCAGCTCAACTGGCTCAACGTCTTCTACGCGGTGGAGTGGGTCGCGTTCATGCTCTTCGCCTTCTACCTCTGGTACCGGCTCGTGCGCGACGCCCTCGAGCGCGAGGTCGAGGCGATCGAGGACGCCGAGGCGGCGGCCGCCGCCGGCTGAGCGCGTCTGCTCCCTGAGCCGCTCCGCTCGGCTGCTCCCTGAGCCGCTCCGCGCCGAAGGCGCTGAGCGTGTCGAAGGGCTCGCAGCACGGCCGCATAGGCACCGCCCTTCGACTGCGCGCAGGGGCCACCCTTCGACTCGGCGTGCGCCCTGCGGGCGCGCGCCGGCTCAGGGACCGGCGCGTCCGCTCCCTGAGCCGCTCCGCGCCGAAGGCGCTGAGCGTGTCGAAGGGCCAGGCCGCACCCCCGCGCCCGCTCCCGTCGCGCGTCGCCGATAGACTGGCACCCGTGCCCCGTCCCATCGAGCAGCTGCCCCAGATCCGCACCGCGGTCACCTTCTACCGCGTGATGTCGTACGTCACGGGCATCTTCCTGCTCCTGCTCGTGGCCGAGATGGTGCTGAAGTACTCGCCGACGCACGTCGAGGTCTTCGCGCTCGGATCGAGCGGTCCGCTCTCGCTCGAGGCGGTCGTGCCCGCCGCGGGCTGCCAGTGGTACTCGCTGTTCGTGCCCGGCGGCATGGGCTGCGAGATCGCCTCGCTCGGCGACGGCTTCAACCTCTCGCTCGCGATCCTCATCGTCCACGGCTGGATCTACGTCGTGTACCTCGTCGCGTGCTTCCGGCTCTGGAGCCTGCTGCGCTGGCCGTTCCCGCGCCTGCTCGCGATGGCCGCCGGCGGCGTCGTGCCCCTCCTCTCCTTCTTCGTCGAGCGCCGCATGCACCGCGTCGCGATCGACGACCTCACGCGACTGGAGGCCGAGCTGGCCGCCAGGTCCTCGGCCGCGCAGGCCGACGCGTCCGCCGCATCCACGCCCCGGGAGGCATGATGTCCGACACCGCTCAGCGGCCCGTGCTCGTGATCGACTTCGGCGCCCAGTACGCGCAGCTCATCGCGCGACGCGTGCGCGAGGCCGACGTCTACAGCGAGATCGTGCCCTCGACGATCACCGCCGAGGAGGTGCGCGCGAAGGACCCCGCTGCGATCGTGCTCTCCGGCGGCCCCTCGAGCGTCTACGAGCCCGGCGCGCCTCGGCTCGACGAGGGCATCCTCGAGCTCGGGGTGCCGACCTTCGGCATCTGCTACGGCTTCCAGGTCATGGCGTCGCAGCTCGGGGGCACGGTCGCGAAGACCGGCAACCGCGAGTACGGCTCGACGGCGGTCTCGATCGACGGCGGCGGGGCCCTGCTGCAGGGCCAGCCCGACACGCAGACCGTGTGGATGAGCCACGGCGACTCGGTCGCCGAGGCCCCCGAGGGCTTCACGGTGCTCGCCGCGACCGCCGACACGCCAGTCGCGGCCTTCGAGGACCGCGAGCGGAAGATGGCGGGCGTGCAGTGGCACCCCGAGGTCAAGCACTCGGAGCACGGGCAGCGCGTGCTCGAGTCGTTCCTCCACGACATCGCGGGCCTGCCCGGCGACTGGGACTCCGGCAGCATCATCGAGGAGCAGGTCGCGCGCATCCGCGAGCAGGTCGGCTCCGACAAGGTGCTGTGCGCGCTCTCCGGCGGCGTCGACTCGGCCGTCGCGGCGGCGCTCGTGCACGAGGCCGTCGGCGACCAGCTCATCTGCGTGTTCGTCGACCACGGGCTGCTGCGCCAGGACGAGCGCCGCCAGGTCGAGGAGGACTACGTCGCCTCGACGGGCGTCCGGCTCGTGACGGTCGATGCGCGGGAGCGCTTCATGGAGGCCCTCGCGGGCGTCACCGACCCCGAGCAGAAGCGCAAGATCATCGGTCGGGAGTTCATCCGCGTCTTCGAGCAGGCCGAGCGCGACCTCGCCGCCGAGGCCGCGAGCGAGGGCGAACCCATCCGCTGGCTCGTGCAGGGCACGCTCTACCCCGACGTCGTCGAGTCGGGCGGCGGCACGGGTGCCGCGAACATCAAGAGCCACCACAACGTCGGCGGGCTGCCCGACGACCTGCAGTTCCAGCTCATCGAGCCGCTGCGGGCGCTGTTCAAGGACGAGGTGCGCGCGATCGGCCGCGAGCTCGGCCTGCCCGAGGCGATCGTCTCGCGCCAGCCGTTCCCGGGACCCGGCCTCGGCATCCGCATCATCGGCGAGGTCACCGAGGAGCGGCTCGACACGCTGCGCCGCGCCGACGCGATCGCGCGGGCCGAGCTCTCGGCCGCCGGCCTCGACGGCGAGATCTGGCAGTGCCCCGTCGTGCTGCTCGCCGACGTGCGCTCCGTGGGCGTGCAGGGCGACGGCCGCACCTACGGCCACCCGATCGTGCTGCGCCCCGTCTCGAGCGAGGACGCCATGACCGCCGACTGGACGCGACTGCCGTACGACGTGCTCGCGCGCATCTCGAACCGCATCACGAACGAGGTGCCGGAGGTCAACCGGGTCGTGCTCGACGTCACGTCGAAGCCGCCGGGCACCATCGAGTGGGAGTAGCCCATCGGGCGGTGCGTCGCCGAGCGCCGCGGAGGATGATGGGCGCATGAGCCAGCAGGCCGCACGCGAGCGCTCGGCGCGCGGCGCGGCGCTGTGGACGCTCGTCGCGGGCTTCGCCGCGAGCCTGCTCATGGGGCTCTCGCCCGCGAGCTGGCTGCAGGCGAGGCTGCGCTTCGGCTGCGCGCTCGTCGAGGGCGACTGGGCGTGCGACGGGAACGCCGCCCTGCTCGCAGCGGGCATCAGCAGCGCGGGGCTCAGCGCGCTCGCGCTCGGCGCCGCCGCGCTCGTCGTCCGCGCGACGTGGGATCGCGCTCGGCTCCGCGCCGAGCGCTTCGGCTACCTCGCGCTCATCGCGGTGCTGCCGACCCTCATCCTGAGCGGCTGGCTGCTCGTCGACGCGATCGCGAGCGACGCCGCGGGCGTCGCCGTCGACGACAGCCGGGTCGCGATGTGGGTGGAGCGCGCGATGCTGCCCGCGCTCGTGACGGTCGCCGCGGGGCTGCTCGCGGGCTCGGGCCTGCGGATGCGCGCCCGCGGTCGTCCGCGGCGCGTCGCGTTCGTGGCGCTCGTCACCGCCCTCGCGCTGCTGCTGCTCTCGGCGGCGATGTCGGCGCTCGGCACGCTGCCGACGGGCATCGTCGCCGCTTCCGCGATCGGCGCCGGCTGGTACCTCGCGGTGGCCGCGTGGCCGGCGAGTCGGAGAAGATCGGATCGTGATGTCGATCCGGGCGGTTCCCGTTCGACGTCCTGAGTGAGAGGGTCGATCGGCGGCCCCGCACAGAAGGAGTCAGGACCATGCAGTACATGCTCATCATGCGCTCGAACGACGAAGCCGTCGCGGCGTACCGGGAGATCCCCTTCGAGCAGGTCATCGAGGCGATGGGGAAGTACAACGAGTCGATGATGGAGGCGGGCGTCCTCATCGCCGGCGAGGGGCTCAGCGACGCGAGCGAGGGCTTCGTCGTCGACTTCTCCGCCGACCCGCCGCTCGTCACCGACGGACCCTACGGCGAGACGAAGGAGCTGTTCAACGGCTTCTGGATCCTCGAGGTCGCGTCGAAGGAGGAGGCCGCCGAGTGGGCGAAGCGCTGCCCGCTCGGGCCGGGCGCGAAGCTCGAGGTGCGCCGGGTGACGGGCCCCGAGGACTTCCCCGCAGACAACGAGTGGGTGCAGAAGGAGGAGGGCTGGCGCGAGGAGCAGGCCGCGCGGAAGGCGGCGGGCACCCCTGGCGGCAGTGCCGGCTGAGCCGAGGACGGCAGACGAGCCGGCGCGCCGAGCGGAGGAGTCCGCCCGGCGCGCCGTCGTCGCCGTCTGGCGCATCGAGGCCGCTCGCATCGTCGCGACGCTCACGAGGTACACGGGCGACTTCGCGCTCGCGGAGGACCTCGCCCAGGAGGCGCTCGCCGATGCGCTCGACCAGTGGCCGACGCAGGGCGTGCCCCGCAGCGGCGCCGCGTGGCTCACCCAGGTCGCCAAGCGCAAGGCGATCGACGCGTGGCGCCGGCAGGAGCGCTTCGCCGCGCGCGTCGCCGCGATGGGGCTCGAGCTCGAGCAGCAGCAGGACGCCGCGACGGACGCGGTGCCGTGGGACCCGGACGAGATCGACGACGACGTGCTGCGGCTCATGTTCGTCGCGTGCCACCCGGTGCTGAGCCCGCAGGCGCGCGTCGCGCTCACCCTGCGGGTCGTCGGCGGGCTCGAGACGACCGAGCTCGCGCGGCTGTTCCTCGTGCCCGTCTCGACGATCCAGCAGCGCATCGTGCGCGCGAAGCAGGCGCTCGCCGACGCGGGCGTGCCGTTCGAGGCCCCGCCGCGCGCCGAGCGGCGCCAGCGCCTCGGCGCCGTCCTCGGCGTGCTCTACCTCATCTTCACCGAGGGGCACGCCGCGACCGCGGGCGAGGACTGGATGCGGCCCGACCTGTGCCGCGAGGCGATCCGGCTGACGCGCATCCTCGCTGCCCTGCAGCCCGAGGAGCCCGAGGTGCACGGGCTCCTCGCGCTCATGGAGCTCACGGCCGCCCGATTCCCCGCGCGCCTCGACGAGCACGGCGAGCCGGTGCTGCTCGCCGATCAGGATCGGCGTCGCTGGGATCGCGGCGCCATCCGGCGCGGCACGGCGGCGCTCGCGCGCGCCGAGGCCTTCGGCCGCGGGCTCGGCCCCTACGGGCTCCAGGCGGCGATCGCGCTCGCGCACGCCGACGCGCCCAGCCTCGACGCCACCGACTGGCCGCGCATCGTCGACGCGTACGAGGCGCTCGAGCGCATCGCGCCCTCGCCGGTCGTCACCCTCAACCGAGCGGTCGCGGTGGCGATGGCCGACGGCCCCCAGGCGGCGCTCGCGATCGTCGACGCCCTCGCGGGGGAGCGGTCGCTCGCGACCGGGCACCTGCTGCCCTCGGTGCGGGGCGAGCTGCTCGCGCGGCTCGGTCGCGCCGAGGAGGCGAGCGAGGCCTTCGCCCTCGCCGCCGAGCGCTCGGCGAACGCGCGCGAGCGCGCGGTGCTGCTCGCGAAGGCGGCCGCGGGGCGCTGACGACCGTGCATATGGGGCCGACAGGCACGGCTACTACCCTGGATGGGTGACGATCGGAACCGAGCCAACCACCGGGCCCGCCCTGACCGAGGAGCGGATCGAGCAGCTGCGCGCCGACTTCCCGATCCTCGCCGAGCAGCCCGGCGGCGTGCCGCTCGTCTACCTCGACTCCGGCGCGACGAGCCAGCAGCCGCGCCAGGTGCTCGAGGCCGAGTGGGCCTTCCGCACGCAGCGGAACGCCGCCGTGCACCGCGGCGCGCACACGCTCGCGGCGCTCGCGACCGACGACTACGAGCACGCGCGCGAGCGGATCGCCCGCTTCGTCGGCGCCAGGCCGACCGAGATCTCGTGGGCCATGAATGCGACGGATGCGCTCAACACCGTCGCGCTCGCGCTCGCCGAGGCGAACCGCGCCCGCACCGTCGACGCGAGCCTGCGCATCCGCGAGGGCGACGAGATCCTCGTGACCGAGGCCGAGCACCACGCCAACCTCCTGCCGTGGCAGCGCCTCGCCGACGAGACCGGCGCGACGCTGCGCTGGGTCGAGGTCGACGACGACGGCGTCTGGACGACGGAGGCGCTCCTCGCGCGCATCACGGAGCGCACGCGCGTCGTCGCGCTCGCGCACGTGTCGAACGTGACGGGGCTCGTCGCCGAGGTGGAGCCGATCGTGGCCGCGGCGCACGCCGTCGGCGCGCTCGTCGTGCTCGACGCGTGCCAGTCGGTGCCGCACCGACCGGTGGACCTGCGAGCGCTCGGCGTCGACGCCGCGGCGTTCTCGAGCCACAAGATGCTCGGTCCCGGTGGCATCGGCGTGCTCTACCTCGCCGAGGCGCTCGGCGCTGCCCTGCCGCCCGCGCGGCTCGGCGGCTCGATGATCACGACCGTCACGATGACCGAGCGCGAGTTCCTGCCCGCGCCGCAGCGGTTCGAGGCGGGCACGCAGCCCGTCGGCGCGATCGTCGGCCTCGCCGCGGCGGTGGACTACCTCGAGGCGGTCGGCATGCCGGCGATCGAGGCCCACGAGCGCGCGCTCGGCGAGCGCCTCGCGGCCGGCGCCGCCTCGCTGCCCGGCGTGCGCCTCGTGGGGCCCAGGCCCGGTCAGGAGCGCGCAGGGCTCGCGAGCGTCGTCGTCGACGGCGTGCACGCGCACGACGTCGGGCAGGTGCTCGACGCCGCTGGCATCGCCGCGCGCGTGGGCCACCACTGCGCCCAGCCCCTCCACCGCCGCCTCGGGGTCGCGGCGACGACGCGCGCATCCACGTACCTCACGACGACCGAGGCCGAGGTCGACCGGTTCCTCGACGTGCTCTCGGGCGTGCGCTCGTACTTCGGGGCCGCGTGATGGCCGACCCGCTCGCCGGCCTCTACCAGGAGCTCATCCTCGAGCACGCGAAGCGTCGCTCGGGATCGGGCCTCATCGAGCCCTTCGACGCCGAGCGGTTCCTGCGCAACCCCACGTGCGGCGACGAGATCCGCCTGCGCGTGCGGCTGGGCGGCGATGCGGCGCTCGTCGAGTCGCTCGGCTGGGAGGGGCAGGGATGCTCGATCTCGCAGGCATCCGCGTCGGTGCTCGCGGAGGAGGCGCCCGGGCTCAGGGTCTCGGCGGTGCGGGAGCGCATCGAGGCGCTGCGCGAGCTGCTGCGCTCGCGCGGCGCGATCGAGCCCGACGAGCAGCTGCTCGGCGACGCCGTCGCGTTCGCGGGAGTCGCGAAGTTCCCGATGCGCGTCAAGTGCGCGATGCTCGCGTGGGTCGCGCTCGAGGAGGCGCTCGACGAGCTCGACGCGCGCTGAGCCCTTCACGCTCGGCCGCCTGCGGCGGCGGAGCGGCTCAGGGGCCGCTGTCGCGCGGCTCGGCCGGCCGCTGCGGGGGCTCAGGGGCCGAACCCAGCTCCCTCCGCCGCAGCCCGCCGCCTCAGCCACGGCGAGGCGCGGCTCTCCCGCACAACGCAAGCCCGGCGGGCTTCCCCTGCGGCGGACGAGCGGCTGGCGGCGCTACCGCCGCGGATCGGCCTCGCGCGGCTTGCGTTGTGCGGGCGGGGCGGCCGCGAGGGAGGGATCCGGAGCAGCCCGACGCGCGGGCCTGGGCGCGCACGAGCGGCCCGCGGCGACGCGGTGCCCGGAGGATTCGCGCCTGAGCGCCGACACGCGTGGATAGTCCCGCTTGGGCTGCGCTCAGCCGGGGATCCTCCGGTCGGGCGGGTCTGGCGGAGGTGCGGGCAGGCAGGGGAGAGTGCCCCGCGCTGCGGCGGCGGAGCGGCTCGGGGCCGCGCGGAGCGGCATGCGGGATGTGGTTCGCTGTCAGACAGCATCCACTGGAGGTCTGACATGTCCCGCACCACCCCCGTCGGCGAGCGCATCGGGCGCGTCGCCGGCACCTGGTTCCCGCTCATCGTGCTCGCGGCCGGCGCCGTCGCGATCCTCGTGCCGCAGGCCTTCCTGCCGCTCGGCCCGGCGATCAACACGCTGCTCGGCATCATCATGCTCGGCATGGGGCTCACGCTGCAGCCCGTCGACTTCCGCGTCATCGCGCGGAAGCCGAAGGCCTTCGCGATCGGCGTCGTCGCGCAGTACGTCATCATGCCGCTCACGGCGATCGGCCTCGCGACCGCGTTCCAGCTGCCGCCCGAGCTGCTCGTGGGCGTCGTGCTCGTCGGCTCCGCCCCCGGCGGCACCTCCTCGAACGTCATGGTCTACCTCGCCAAGGGCGACACCGCCCTCTCGGTCGCGATGACCACCGCCTCGACCCTGCTGGCCCCCGTGCTCACGCCGCTGCTCGTGCTGTGGCTCGCGGGCTCCTACCTGCCGGTCGACGCCTGGGGCCTGTTCCAGTCGATCATCTTCATCGTGCTGCTGCCCGTGATCGCGGGCGTCGTGCTGCGGATGCTGCTGCCGAAGCTCGTGCAGGCGATCCTGCCCTGGCTGCCGCTCGTGTCGGTCACCGGCATCACGCTCGTCGTGCTCGCGGTCGTCGCGGGCTCGGCCGCGACCATCCTGTCGGTGGGCCTCCTCGTGGCGCTCGTCGTCATCCTCCACAACGGCGTCGGCTACGGCTTGGGCTTCCTCGCCGCGAAGGCGGTGGGGCTCGACACGAGCGCGCGGCGCGCGGTCGCGATCGAGGTCGGCATGCAGAACTCCGGCCTCGCCGCGGGCCTCGCGAAGACGCACTTCTCTCCCGAGGCCGCGCTGCCGGCGGCGATCTTCTCCGTGTGGCACAACATCTCGGGCGCGCTGCTCGCCTCCTTCTGGTCGCGGCGCCCGCCGCAGGACGCCCCGCAGCATGCCGCGACCGAGGACGCGGTCGTCAGCTGACCCCGTCGCGCGCAGACGACCCCCGCCCGCACGGGCGGGGGTCGTCTGCGTCAGCGGCCTCGCGTAGCGTGAGGGCACCCCGACGAAGGAGGCCGCGATGGCGCTGCGCTGGTACTCGAACGTGATCGAATCCACCGATCACCGCAGGCTCGCCGCCTGGTGGCGCGACGCGCTCGACTGGCAGATCGTCTTCGAGACCGATCACGAGGTCGTCGTCATCCCGAAGTGGGCGGAGGAGCTCGCCGGCACGCTCACGTTCCACCAGTTCCCGGCAGGGCTCGTCTTCGTGCCGGTCGAGCACGAGAAGCGGTCGAAGAACCGCATCCACATGGACCTCGCGCCGCACTCGAGCGACGACCGGGAGGCCGAGATCGCCCGGCTCGAGGCGCTCGGCGCCCGTCGCATCGACGTCGGCCAGGCCGCGGATGCGACGTGGACGGTGCTCGCGGACATCGACGGCAACGAGTTCTGCGTGCTCTCCTCGCGAGACCGGTGAGGCACGGCGAAGGGGCCCCGGCTGCTGCCGGGGCCCCTTCGGTGCGCAGTGGCGGGGACTAGTTGTTGCCGCCGCGGAGGATCGCGATGATCCGCAGGATCTCGACGTAGAGCCAGATGATCGTCATGACCAGGCCGAAGGCCGCCGACCAGCCGTACTTCTTGTGCACGCCGCGCTTGACGCCGAGCTCGATGCCCTCGAAGTCCATCACGAGGGAGTAGGCGCCCAGCAGCACGGCGAGGGCACCGAGGATCAGTCCGAGCGGGATGCCGAAGACCTCCATGGAGCGCATGCCCCACGGATCCTGGTTCACGCCGGTCAGCATCAGGACGAAGTTGACGAGCGAGAAGGCGGCGTAGCCGATGATCGCGATGAAGAAGATCTTGTTGAGCTTCGGCGACGTGCGGAAGACGCGGAACGCGTAGCCCGCGAGCGTCACGCCGAACACGCACGCCGTCGCGAGCAGCGCCTGGAAGATGATGCCGGGGAGGTTCCAGCCGAACTCGATCGAGGCCGAGATGCCGCCGAGGAAGAGTCCTTGCGCCGCACCGTACGCGAGCACGAGCGCCGGGCTCGGCTCCTTCTTGAAGATGTTGACGAGCGCGAGCACGAAGCCGACGATCGCGCCGCCCCAGGTCAGCCCGAAGAACAGCGGCGCGTTGCCCATGAAGTACATCGCGAGCGTCACCACGAAGCCCAGCGCCGTGACGCCGAGCGTGAGCCCCGTCTTCATGATCACGCCGTCGTACGAGAGTCGCTCCGTCTCGAGCGGGCCGGCCGCGGGCGCCTGGAACTGCTGGTTCAGCTGCTCCGGCGTGGGCACGCCGGGCTGCCCGTAGGGCGCGCCGCCGTACTGCTGCGGCTGACCGTAGGGAGCGCCGCCGTACTGCGGAGCCTGGCCGTAGGGCGCCTGGCCGTAGGGCGCCTGGCCGTAGGGGACCTGCTGCCCACCGGGCGCCGCCTGCGCGGCGCGCTGGGGGTTCTCGGTGAACGCGGGCGAGTTGCGGAACGCCGGGTTGCCTGCCAAGGGAGTTGCTCCTGTCGGGAAGGTTCACGGCCGCCACGGGGCGGACTGTCGACAGACTACCGAGCGATCCCCAGATTTCGCTGTGCTCGCGCCGGTGTTCGCGCACGGCGAGCCGGCCGCATAGCCTGGCTCGGTGCACGCATCGCGCATCATCGCCCACCGAGGCGCCTCCGGCTGGGCGCCCGAGCACACCGAGACCGCCGTCCGGCTCGCCGCGAGCCTTGGCGCGCACGCGGTCGAGCCCGACCTCGTCGCCACGCGCGACGGCGTGCTCGTCGTGCGCCACGACAACGAGCTGAGCGAGACGACCGACATCGCACGGCGCCCGGAGCTCGCCGATCGCCGACGCACCGCGACGATCGACGGCGTCGAGCTGACCGGCTGGTTCGTCGAGGACCTCACGTGGTCGGAGGTCGCGTCGCTGCGCGCTCGCGAGCGGCTCCCGCAGCTGCGCCCGGCGAGCGCCCGCCGCGACGGCGCCGAGGGCGTGCTGCGCTTCACCGACCTGCTCGCGATCGCCGACGAGACCGGGCTCGACGTCGTCGCCGAGCTCAAGCACGCGACCCACTTCGCGTCCATCGGCCTCCCGCTCGACGCGCTGCTCGCGGATGCGGTGTCCGGCACCGCGTGGGAGGCGCCGGGGCGGCTCGCGATCGAGTCGTTCGAGGAGACCGTGCTGCACGGGGTGCGCGAGCGCGGCGTCGAGGCGCGGCTCATCTACCTCATGGCCGCCGGCGGCACGGCGCCCGACCTCGTCGCCGCGGGTCACGCATCCGCCCCCACGTACGCGGACCAGCGCACCGACGCTGGGCTCGCGCAGCTCGCGAGGTGCGTCGACGCCATCAGCGTCGACAAGGCGGTGCTGTTCTCGCGGGAGGGCGGCGCCCTGCGCACGAGCGACCTCGCGGAGCGGGCTCGCGCCGCTGGGCTCGGCACCATCACCTGGACGCTGCGACCGGAGAACGCCTTCCTCGAGCCCGAGCACCGGCTCGGCGAGCATCCCGCCGCGTGGGGCGACTGGCAGACCGAGTGGTCGATGGTCGCGGACCTCGACCTCGAGGCGGTCTTCCTCGACCACCCAGACCTCTGGCGGCGGCTCGAGCCGTAGCGGGGGACGCCCGGCGGCGAACGGCCACGCACCGTTCACCCGCTGTTCGCCGAACGGCACCGGCCGGACGCCTGCGTCGCCTTTGCTGAGGGGAACCTCACAGCGAAGGATCCTCATGCGCCGACGCAGCACCGCCGCGCTCGCAGCCGCCATCCCGGCGGCGCTCGCGGTCACCCTCCTCACCGCCCCCGCCGCCGTCGCGGCCGACACCGACATCGTCATCAACGAGGTGCAGTCGACGAGCGCGACCGACGCGCCCGACTTCTTCGAGCTCACGAACGTCGGCGCAGCGCCCGTGGACATCTCGGGCTGGATCGCCCGCGACGACAAGGACGAGCCCGACGCCGACTTCGTGACCTTCCCAGCCGGCACCGTGATCGAGCCCGGTGCGATCGTCGCCTTCGAGCCCGACACGCTCGTCGGCATGGGCCTCGGCAAGGAGGATGCGGTGCGCATCTTCACCGCGACGGGCACGCTCGTGGCCGAGCACCGCTGGAGCGCGCACGTCTCGAGCGAGGGCCGGGTGCCCGACGGCACGGGCGCGTTCGTCGCGACCGAGCCGACGCCCGGCGAGGCGAACGTCACGCGCGCTGCCGCTTCGCCCGTCGTGATCAACGAGGTCGAGTCCAACGGCGACGCGCGCGGCGACTGGGTCGAGCTCGCGAACACCGACACGGTCAGCACCGTCGACCTCTCCGGCTGGTCGATCGTCGACGGCGACCCCGAGCACGAGCCCATCGTGCTGCCAGAGGGCACGACGATCGAGTCGGGCGGCTACCGGGCGATCATCACCGACGGCACCGCCTACAACACCGACTTCGGCCTCGGCGGCAGCGACACCGTCACCCTCCGCGACGCGCAGGGCACCGTCGTCGACGAGTTCGGCTGGGAGGCGCACGCGGCCGTGACGTGGGCGCGCTGCGCCGACATGACGGGCGACTTCGTCGACGCCGCCAGCGCGACCTTCGAGATGGCGAACGACTGCGGGCCCGTCGAGGAGCCCGTCGTCGAGGCCGACGCGTGGCCGTTCCGCGACGACGTGCGCCCTGCCGTGGCCCCGGGCACGTGGGGCGACGACATGTCCGGCCTCGATCACGCCGCCGACGGCACGCTCTTCGCGGTCAACAACGACAACGCCGAGATCTTCGAGCTCGCGGCCGGCGCTGACGGGCAGTGGTCGATCGCCAGGTCCTGGGTGCCGACGTACCCGGACGGCTCGGGCCAGCCCGACGCCGAGGGCCTGTCGGTCGCCGGCGACGGCGCGATCCTCCTCGCGACCGAGCGCGACAACGCGGCCAAGAGCACGAGCCGCCCGTCGATCCTGCGCGTCGAGCTCGGCGCCGACGGCCGCGCGACCACGACGCACGAGTGGAACGTCTCCTCGGCGCTCGGCGAGCTCGGCGCGAACCTCGGCCCGGAGGCCATCGAGTGGATCTCCGACGCCGACGCCCTGCGCCTCGGTGTCGTCGACGAGACGGGCGCCCGCTACGACCCCGCCTCCTACGGCGAGCACTTCGGCGGCATCGTCGCGTTCGCCGTGGAGCAGACCGGTCTCATCCACCTCGCCGTGCTCGAGGCGACCGGCGAGCTCACGATCCTGCAGTCGGCTGCGCCGAGCGATGCCCTCGCGGTCGTCATGGGCCTCGACTGGCAGGCGGGCGGCAACGCGCTGTGGGCGCTGTGCGACGAGGCGTGCGACAACCGCCACGCCGAGCTCGCCTTCGTCGACGGCCGCCTGACCGCGCAGCGCGCCGTGCACGCCCCCTCGACGATGGACGCCGGCTACACGAACGAGGGCCTCGCGATCGACTGGTGCGAGACGGATGCGACGGCCGCGCCCGCGGTCGCGTGGATCTCGGACACCGCGCACGACGGCGTCTCGCTGCGCGTCTCGGCCGGCGACGAGTGCGCCGACGTGATCGAGACGCCCGCGCCGACCGAGCCCGCGCCGACCGAGCCGGCGCCGACCGAGACCGCGCCGGGCACGCCGATCGAGCCGGGCGATGGCCAGGGCGGCGCGGACGCCGGCGGCGAGCCGACGCTCCCGAGCACGAGCACGGAGGCTCCCGTCGTCCTGGTCGGCGCGATCCTGCTGCTGCTGGCCGCCGCGAGCCTCGCGCTCGCGCGCCGCCGAGGGGCGACGGCCGAGTAGTCCTCCTGGCGCCGGTCGAGGGGCGCTCGCGCGCGCTCCTCGACCGGCGTCCGCGCGCCTCGGGCGGCGAGGCGCGTGGGTGCCGCCGCGTAGAATCGAACGAATGAGCGACTTGTGGGGGCTGGGCGACGAGGGCTTCGGCGACGTGCAGCGACCGACGCCGATCGGTCCCCGCGGCGACACGATCCCCGAGCACCTGCTCGCCGGCCTCAACCCGCCGCAGCGCGAGGCGGTCGAGCACCGCGGTCCCGCGCTCCTGATCGTCGCGGGCGCCGGCTCCGGCAAGACGCGCGTGCTCACCCACCGCATCGCGGGCCTGCTCGCCACCCGTGAGGCGTGGCCGAGCCAGATCCTCGCCATCACCTTCACGAACAAGGCCGCCGCCGAGATGCGCGAGCGCGTCGAGCACCTCATCGGCGAGGAGTCGCGCGGCATGTGGATCTCGACGTTCCACTCCGCGTGCGTGCGCATCCTGCGGCGCGAGGCCGAGGAGTTCGGCTTCCGGCAGGCCTTCACGATCTACGACGCGGGCGACGTGCGCGCGCTGCTCAAGCGGCTCATCAAGGAGCGCGGCGCCGACATCCAGGGGCTCACGCCCGGCTCCGTCGCCGCCCGGATCTCCAAGGCGAAGAACGAGCTGCACGACGTCGACTCGTGGGCGCGCACCGCGAGCCTCGAGAACCCGCTCGACGCGGCGTTCCTCGAGCTCTGGCGCGACTACGACCGCGAGCTGCGCCGAGCGAACGCGTTCGACTTCGACGACCTCATCTCGCAGACCGTCTTCCTGCTGCGGGCCTTCCCGCGCGTCGCGGCGCTCTACCGCAAGCGCTTCCGCCACATCCTCGTCGACGAGTACCAGGACACGAACGCCGCGCAGTACGCCCTCATCCAGGAGCTCACGCAGCCGGTCACGCGCGCCGACCTCCCCGATCTGCGCAGCGACCTGCCCGGCGCGTCGCTCACCGTCGTCGGCGACTCCGACCAGTCGATCTACGCCTTCCGCGGCGCCGACATCCGCAACATCACCGACTTCGAGCGCGACTTCCCCGGCGCGCGCGTCATCATGCTCGAGCAGAACTACCGCTCGACGCAGACGATCCTCTCCGCCGCGAACGCCGTGATCGGCAACAACTTCGACCGACGCGCGAAGAACCTCTGGACCGACTCCGGCGACGGCGCGAAGATCGTCGGCTTCACCGGATACTCGGGCCACGACGAGGCGCAGTTCGTCGCCGACGAGATCGTCGAGCTCACGAGCGGCGGCATGGCCTACAGCGACATCGCCGTCTTCTACCGCACGAACGCGCAGACGCGCGCGCTCGAGGAGGTGCTCATCCGCACCGCCATCCCGTACCGCGTCATCGGCGGCACGAAGTTCTACGAGCGTGCCGAGATCAAGGACGCGATGGCGTACCTCATCACGGTCGCCAACCCCGCAGACCCCCTCAGCCTGCGACGCATCATGAACGTGCCCAAGCGCGGCATCGGCCCCGCGACCGAGGCGGCGCTGCAGGCGTTCGCCGACGAGCACCAGATCACGCTGCGGGATGCGATGCGGCGCGTCG
The DNA here is from genome assembly GCA_031179215.1 of Agrococcus sp. GTDB lineage: Bacteria > Actinomycetota > Actinomycetes > Actinomycetales > Microbacteriaceae > Agrococcus. The sequence goes on along the minus strand of JAPSIA010000005.1, from coordinate 7,801 downwards.
ACGAGATCGCGCTCGGCCCGAAGGTCGCCGGCGCCATCAAGGACCTCGCCGCGCTGCTCGATGAGTGGAGCGCCAGGCCCGACGCCGACCCGGGAGAGGTGCTGCGCGAGCTGCTGAGCCGCTCGGGCTACACCGATCAGCTGCGGCGCTCACCCGATCCGCAGGATGCCGCGCGGCTCGAGAACGTCGAGGAGCTCGTCGCCGTGACGCGGGAGTTCCGGCGGCAGAACCCCGGCGGCACGCTCGTCGACTTCCTCACCGAGACGGCGCTCGTCGCCGCAGCCGACGAGCTCGACGACTCGGGCGGCCAGGTCTCACTCATGACCCTGCACACCGCGAAGGGGCTCGAGTTCGACGCCGTCTTCATCACCGGCATCGAGGAGGAGCTGCTGCCGCACCGCATCGCGGCGATGGAGCCGGGCGGCCCCGCGGAGGAGCGACGGCTGTTCTACGTCGGCATCACGCGCGCGCGCAAGCGCCTGCACCTCTCGCTCGCCATGACGCGCGCCCAGTTCGGCGAGGTGAGCCCCGCAGCTCCCAGCCGGTTCCTCGAGGAGATCCCGGCGGACCTCATCGAGTGGCGCACGCCGCCGACCGCGATGCGCGCTCCCTCGGCGCAGCGGGCGGTGGGTCGCTGGCGCGACGAGCCGCGCGAGTCCTTCGTGCGCGGCTACCGCGACACCCCGAAGCCGCTGCCGAAGGGGCCGAAGCGCGAGTTCGCGAACACCATCACCGAGGTGCGCGACAACAGCACCATGGTGCTCGCGCCCGGTGACCGCATCCGCCACAAGGACTTCGGCGAGGGGCGGGTGCAGCAGATCACGGGCGCCGAGGCGAAGCGCGTCGCCGAGGTGCTCTTCGACGGCGTGGGGCGCAAGCGCCTGCTCGTCAAGATCGCGCCGATCGAGAAGCTCTGAGCCGGCGCCGCGCGCCGCACGAGCGCGTCGCACCCGCGCACCGCTGATGCAACGCCCCTGCTCCCGCGCTGACGCAAGGCACTCAACGGCCATGTGCGCCCGATGTGCACGCGAGAGGCACATCCCGGCCGAATGGCCGTTGGACCTGCTGGCTAGAGGCCGGGGGTCACGAGCAGCACCAGCGCGACCAGGGTGACGGCGCCCACGAGCCAGATGACCGGCTGCAGGCGCCGGCGCAGCGTGCGCGGCGGCCTGCCGTCGTCGTAGCGGTCGAACCGGGGATCGAGCTCCGGCGGCACGTGGTCGTGCTCCTGCTCCTGCATGGCTCCAGCCTGCCATGCCGGCCAGCGCGGCGCTCCTAGTGCACGGGCGAGCCGAGGAGCGTGCCGATGAGCCACGTCGCGGCGAGCGCGACGATGCCGCCCGCGAGCACGCGGAAGGTCGCCGCTCGCTTGCTCGAGGCGCCGATGCGCGCCGAGACGACGCCCGTGAGCAGCAGCGCGACGACCGTCGCGACGACGATCGGCCACGGCATCCACGCCGCGGGCGCGACGAGGGCCGCCAGGAGCGGGATGAGCGAGCCGAGCGAGAACGCGACCGCCGACGAGGCCGCGGCCGCCCACGGGTTGTTGAGGTCGTCGGGGTCGAGCTTGTACTCGACATCGAGGTGCGCGCGCAGGGGATCCGCCTCGGTGAGCTCGACCGCGACCTGGTGCGCGGTCCGCGGCTGCAGCCCCCGCTCCTCGTACATGTGCGCGAGCTGGTCGATCTGCCCGTCGGGGTTCGCCTCGAGCAGGGCGACCTCGCGCTCGATCGCCGCCCGCTCGCTGTCGCGCTGCGACGAGACGGAGACGTACTCGCCCACGGCCATCGAGAACGCGCCCGCGACGAGCGCCGCGATGCCGGCGGTGAGCACGCCGGCGAGCGAGGTGCCGGCGCCCGCGACGCCCACCATGAGCGCGGACGTCGACACGATGCCGTCGTTCGCGCCGAGCACGCCGGCGCGCAGCCAGTTGAGCCGGGATGTCATCGACTCAACCGGCGGCGGCAGGTCGGGACGGCGGTGCAGAGCGGGATCCATGGTGTCCTCCTGCGTTCCATGCTCGGCGGGGCGCCCCGGCTCCGCAAGCAAGGCGAGGCTCGGGCGAAACCCGCAAGAACGCCGAATCTTGGCGCTTCGGCGAGCCGAAACCGGCGAGGGGCGCACTCGGGGGACGACTAGGCTTGTCGCGGCGAATCCCCCACCACACTCACCACACATTGATTGGATGGCGCGTGGATCTCTACGAGTACCAGGCAAGGGACCTGTTCGAGCAGCACGGGGTCCCCGTGCTGCGAGGCATCGTCGCCGACACCCCCGAGCAGGCCGAGGCAGCAGCCGCGGAGCTCGGTGGCGGTGTCGTCGTCGTGAAGGCACAGGTCAAGACCGGCGGACGCGGCAAGGCGGGCGGCGTGAAGCTCGCCAAGAGCCCCGCAGAGGCGAAGGACGCGGCGAGCGCCATCCTCGGCCTCGACATCAAGGGGCACACGGTGCACCGCGTGATGGTGGCCGAGGGCGCCGCCATCGAGGAGGAGTACTACTTCTCGGTGCTGCTCGACCGCGCGAACCGCTCGTACCTCGCCATGTGCTCGTACGAGGGCGGCATGGAGATCGAGCAGCTCGCCGAGGAGCGCCCCGAGGCGCTCGCGAAGGTCGAGGTCGACCCCGCTCGCGGCATCGACGAGGCGAAGGCCGAGGAGATCGTGCGCGCCGCGCGCTTCCCCGAGGAGCTCGTCGCCAAGGTCGCGCCCGTGCTCGTGCAGCTCTACCGCGTCTTCGTCGAGGAGGACGCCACGCTCGTCGAGGTGAACCCGCTCGTGCTCACCGAGGGCGGCGACGTCATCGCGCTCGACGGCAAGATCACGCTCGACGAGAACGCCGCCTTCCGCCAGGAGGGCCACGCGGCGCTCGAGGACAAGGCTGCCACCGACCCGCTCGAGGCGAAGGCCAAGGAGTCCGACCTCAACTACGTCAAGCTCGACGGCCAGGTCGGCATCATCGGCAACGGCGCGGGCCTCGTCATGTCGACGCTCGACGTCGTCGCGTACGCCGGCGAGCGCCACGGCGGCGTCAAGCCCGCGAACTTCCTCGACATCGGCGGCGGCGCCTCGGCCGAGGTCATGGCCGCCGGCCTCGACGTCATCCTCCACGACCAGGACGTCAAGAGCGTCTTCGTCAACGTCTTCGGCGGCATCACCGCGTGCGACGCCGTCGCCAACGGCATCGTCAAGGCGCTCGAGATCCTCGGCGACGAGGCCTCGAAGCCGCTCGTCGTGCGCCTCGACGGCAACAACGTCGAGGAGGGTCGCAGGATCCTCGCCGACGCCGGCCACCCGCTGGTGACGGTCGTCGACACGATGGACGAGGCCGCCGACAAGGCCGCCGAGCTGGCTGCGGCGTAAGGGAGCAGGACATGTCGATCTACCTCAACAAGGACAGCAAGGTCATCGTCCAGGGCATCACCGGCGGCGAGGGCTCGAAGCACACGGCGCGGATGCTCGCGGCGGGCACGCAGATCGTCGGCGGCGTCAACGCGCGCAAGGCCGGCACGACCGTCTCGCACGTCGCGCAGGACGGCTCCGAGGTCGAGCTGCCCGTCTTCGGCTCTGTCGCCGAGGCGATGGCCGAGACCGGCGCCGACACGTCGATCGTGTTCGTGCCCCCGGCCTTCGCCAAGGATGCGGTCATCGAGGCCGTCGACGCGGGCATCGGCCTGCTCGTCGTGATCACCGAGGGCATCCCCGTGCAGGACTCCGCCGAGTTCTGGGCGCACGCGAAGGCCAAGGGCACGACCCGCATCATCGGCCCGAACTGCCCGGGCATCATCACGCCGGGGGAGTCGCTCGTCGGCATCACGCCCGCGAACATCACGGGCAAGGGCCCGATCGGCCTCGTCTCGAAGTCGGGCACGCTGACCTACCAGATGATGTACGAGCTGCGCGACCTCGGCTTCTCGACGGCCATCGGCATCGGCGGCGACCCGATCATCGGCACGACGCACATCGACGCGCTCGAGGCCTTCGAGGCCGACCCCGAGACGAAGGCGATCGTGATGATCGGCGAGATCGGCGGCGACGCCGAGGAGCGCGCTGCCGACTACATCAAGGCGCACGTGACGAAGCCGGTCGTCGGCTACGTCGCGGGCTTCACCGCGCCCGAGGGCAAGACGATGGGCCACGCCGGCGCCATCGTCTCCGGCTCCTCCGGCACGGCTCAGGCGAAGCAGGCAGCGCTCGAGGCCGCCGGCGTCAAGGTCGGCAAGACGCCGACCGAGACCGCTCGCCTCATGCGGGAGATCATCGAGTCGCTCTGAGCGATCCGTCCGATCGAGGGCCCCGGCTTCGGCCGGGGCCCTCGTCGTCCTGGGGGCCATCGGATTCGGGGGCTAGGGTGGTCGCCACGCGATCGACCGCAGCGAGGAGGACACCATGAGCCACCACGACGGCCACGACCACGACGGCGCCGACGGCACGAGGAAGCCGGGCGGGCTGGGCGAGGACGGCACGATCCCGGCCGACCCCGACGGACTGGGCGCCACGACGACCGACGAGCCCTCGACGTTCGAGCCCGAGGAGGACGAGGCGGCCGAGCCCGACGTCGACGGGCGCTGACGTGCCCCGAGCGCTGCTCCGCGCCGGAGCCGTCGCGTGACGATCCTGTGCGCCACGTGCGGCGTCGAGTCGGCCGAGCCGCTGCCCGAGACCTGCCCCATCTGCGCCGATGAGCGGCAGTGGGTGCCGCAGCAGGGGCAGGTGTGGACGAGCACCGACGTGCTCGCCCGAGACGGGCTCCGCATCGACGTCGTCGAGGTCGAGCCTCGCCTCTGGGCGCTGACCTCCGAGCCCGCGGTCGGCATCGGCCAGCGGTCGCTGCTCGTGCAGACCGACGCGGGCAACCTGCTGTGGGATCCGCTCGGCGCGATCACCGACGACGCCGTCGGTCAGGTGCGCGAGCTCGGCGGGCTCGCGGTGATCGCCGCGTCGCACCCGCACATGTTCGGCGTGCAGTGCGCGTGGGCGGATGCGCTCGACGCGCGCGTGCTCGTCAACGCGCGCGACGCGACCTGGATCCAGCGCCCGCACGAGCGCATCGAGTTGTGGGACGACGAGATCGCGCCGCTGCCAGGCGTGCGCATCATCCGCTTCGGCGGGCACTTCCCGGGCGCCGCGGTCGCGCTGTGGGAGCAGGGGAGCGAGGGCGACGGCTCCCTGCTCGCCGGTGACACGATGCAGCCGAAGCCCGACCGGGCGAGCGTAGCCTTCATGCGCTCCTACCCGAACAACATCCCGCTCTCGGCGGGCGTCGTGTGGCGGCTCGCCGACCAGGCCGCGAGCCTGCGCTTCCGCCGCCTCTACGGCAACATCCCCGGTCAGCTCGTCGAGGAGGGGCCCGGGGCCGTCGCGCGCTCGGCAGCTCGCCACATCGCGTGGGTCACCGGCGAGCACGACGACCTCACCTAGGCCAGACCGGGGGCGGAGGTCTCCCGCGGGAGGTGGCCGGAGGATCCCGGCCGGAGCGCGGAGGAGTGCGGATAGTGCCGTCGAGCGCGTGCTCAACCGGGAATCCTCCGGTCGTCCACAGCTCGCGTCCGTCCCGCCGCGCCGCGGGCCAGCGCTGTGCCACGGTGCCGCGCGTGGACCCGCTCGCGACCCAGCTCGGCATCCTGACGACCCTGCAGCTCATGGCCGGCGGGTGGACGAAGTGGCAGATCGAGTCCGCGGTGCGCCGTGGAGCTCTGCGCCGCGTGCGACCTGGGTGGTTCGCCGGCTCGCAGCCGGATGCGGCAGCGCTCGCTGCCGTGGCAGCGGGCGGCTGCGTCTCCTGCTTCAGCGCGCTGCGGCTGCACGGTGCGTGGGTGCCGGAGGGCAAGGGAGTGCACCGGCGCTTCGCGGAGCATCGGGGAAGGCGCGGCGGGCCGCGGCGGTGCCGGCCGTACGGCGCGCAACCGCCCGTGCGGAGCGCGGTCGACGGCCTCGAGCTCGCCTTCCGCTGCGCGCTGCGGTGCGGCAGCGACGAGGAGATCGTGGTGGTGATCGACTCGCTGCTCCACCGCCGCCTGGCGACCAGCGAGCAGCTCGAGGACTGGATGCGGAGCGCGCCGATGCGCGTGCGCGGGCTGCTCGAGCGAGCCGACGAGCGAGCTGAGTCCGGCACGGAGTCGATGGTGCGGTTGCGCCTGCGATCGCTGCGCATCGCTACGCGCATCCAGGTGCGCGTCATGGAGGGCGTGCGGGTCGACGCGCTGATCGGCGACCGGCTCGTGATCGAGTGCGACAGCCGCGAGCACCACGCGGATGCCGCGGCCTACGAGCGCGACCGGCGCCGCGACCGCAGGCTCGCCGCGCGCGGCTTCCTCGTCCTGCGGGTGAGCTACCGCCAGATCCACGACGAGTGGGAGGAGATCGAGCGCGACATCCTCGCGATCGTGCGCGCGGGCGGCCACCGGCTCCCGCGCCGCCGGAGGATCCCCGGCTGAGCGCGGCCTCGCATGGACTATCCCGCCGCGGTGCCGCTCCGCCGGGGATCCTCCGGAGCGGCGAGGGCCCGGCCGCCCCGGCGCCGCTGCGCCGGGACCCCCGGGGACGGCGAGGGGCCCGGCCGCGCTCGCAGCCGGGCCCCTCGAGCCGTGCTCAGCGCAGCGGCGCGAGGATCGCGTTGAGCGACGCGCTCGGGCGCATCGCCGCGTCGGCGAGGTCCTTGTCGACGCGGTAGTAGCCGCCGAGGTCGACGGGGCTGCCCTGCACGGCGAGCAGCTCGCGCTCGATCGCCTCCGTCTGCGAGACGAGCTGCTCGGCGACCGGGCCGAACGTCTCGGCGAGCGCCGCGTCGTCCGTCTGCGCCGCGAGCTCCTCGGCCCAGTAGCGCGCGAGCCAGAAGTGGCTGCCGCGGTTGTCGAGCTCGCCGACCTTGCGCTTGGGCGACTTGTCCTCGTCGAGGAACGTGCCCGTCGCGGCGTCGAGCGTCTCAGCCAGCACGTTGGCGCGAGCGTTGCCCGTGGAGGCTGCGAGGTGGCGGAACGACTCGGCGAGCGCCATGAACTCGCCGAGCGAGTCCCAGCGCAGGTGGTTCTCCTCGACGAGCTGCTGCACGTGCTTCGGCGCGGAGCCGCCGGCGCCCGTCTCGAACAGCCCGCCGCCGTTGAGCAGCGGCACGACCGAGAGCATCTTGGCGCTCGTGCCGAGCTCGAGGATCGGGAACAGGTCGGTGTTGTAGTCGCGCAGCACGTTGCCGGTCACCGAGATCGTGTCGAGGCCCGCGCGGATGCGCTCGATCGAGACGCGCGTCGCCTCGATCGGGCTGAGGATCCGGATGTCGAGGCCCTCGGTGTCGTGCGCCCGCAGCTCCTGCTCGACCTTCGCGATGAGCTGGGCGTCGTGGGCGCGCTCCTGGTCGAGCCAGAAGATCGCGGGCGTCGCGGAGGCGCGAGCGCGCGTGACGGCGAGCTTGACCCAGTCGCGCACGGGCACGTCCTTCGTCTGGCACGCGCGCCAGATGTCGCCCGCCTCGACGTCGTGCGACAGCAGCACCTCGCCGGCGCTCGAGACGACCTCGACGCGGCCGTCGCGCTCGATGCGGAAGGTCTTGTCGTGCGAGCCGTACTCCTCGGCCTTCTGCGCCATGAGGCCCACGTTCGGCACCGAGCCCATGGTCGTCGGGTCGAAGGCGCCGTTCGCCTTGCAGTCGTCGATGACGACCTGGTAGATGCCGGCGTAGGACGAGTCGGGGATCACGGCGAGCGTGTCGGCCTCCTCGCCGTCGGGGCCCCACATGTGCCCGGACTGGCGGATCATCGCCGGCATCGACGCATCCACGATCACGTCGGAGGGCACGTGCAGGTTCGTGA
>JAPSIA010000172.1 GCA_031179215.1 Agrococcus sp. | reverse complement strand
GGGCGACGGGAATCGAACCCGCGTAATCAGTTTGGAAGACTGAGGCTCTACCATTGAGCTACGCCCGCGCGCCCCGCTCGCGACGCGCCTCGCGGGACTGCTCGAATCTACCGCATCCGCGCCTGCACGCCGCATCGAGGCGACGCGCACTACGCTCGAGGGGTGCAGCGGAGCATCCCAGCAGACCTCATCCTCGGCGCCGCGACGGCCGCCTACCAGATCGAGGGCGCGGCCTTCGAGGACGGCCGCACGACCAGCATCTGGGACGCGTTCGCGCGCGTGCCGGGGGCCGTCATCGACGCCCACAACGGCGACGTCGCGTGCGACCACTACCACCGCATGCCGCAGGACGTCGCGCTCATGCGCGAGCTCGGTCTGCAGACCTACCGCTTCTCGACGAGCTGGGCGCGGGTGCGCCCCGACGGCGGGGCGCCCAACCCCAAGGGCATCGACTTCTACTCGAGGCTCGTCGACGAGCTGCTCGCGGCCGACATCCTGCCCTGGCTCACGCTCTACCACTGGGACCTGCCGCAGGCGCTCGAGGAGACGGGCGGCTGGACCAACCGCGACACCGCGCACCGCTTCGTCGAGTACGCGCTCACGGTGCACGAGGCCCTCGGCGACCGCGTGCAGAACTGGACGACCCTCAACGAGCCGTGGTGCTCCTCCTTCCTCTCCTACACCGCCGGCGCGCACGCGCCGGGGCGCCAGAGCGTCGAGGCGGGACTGCAGGCCGCGCACCACCTCCTGCTCGCGCACGGCTCGGCGGTCACCGCCCTGCGCGAGGCGGGCGCCGAGCGCGTCGGCATCACGCTCAACTTCCAGCCGGCCGAGCCCGTCGACCCGACGAGCGCATCCGACCGCGAGGCCGCGCGCCGCCTCGACGACCAGTACAACCGCTTCTTCGTGCACCCGATCCTGCGGGGCGAGTACCCGGAGTCGCTGCTGGCCGACGTCGGGCACCTCGGGCTCGACGCCGTCGTGCAGCCGGGCGATCTCGAGGTCATCTCCACACCGATCGACGTGCTGGGCGTGAACTACTACCACGACGACGCCGTCTCCTACGAGGCACCGGCCGTCCCGCTGCTGCAGGATGCGCCGACCGATCGGGCGATCGCGAGCCCGTACCCGGCGGCCGAGGGCGTGCACGCGCACCCGCGCGGCGTGCCGACGACGACGATGGGCTGGGAGGTGCGACCGGAGGGACTGACGACCCTGCTGCGCCGCCTGCACGAGGAGTACACGGGCGACCGGGGCGTCGAGCTGTGGGTCACCGAGAACGGCGCGGCGTACGACGACGTGGTGACGACGGATGCCGCCACGGGCGAGTCGCGCATCCACGACGCCGAGCGGGTCGAGTTCCTGCGCGCGCACGTCGGCGCGGTGCTCGACGCGATCGATGCCGGCGTGCCGGTCAAGGGCTACATGTACTGGTCGCTGCTCGACAACTACGAGTGGGCGTGGGGCTACCACAAGCGCTTCGGCATCGTGCGCGTCGACTACGACTCGCAGGAGCGCACGGTCAAGGACTCGGGGCGCGAGCTCGCGCGCATGATCCGCGAGCGCACCCTCTAGCGGAGGCGGCGCGAGCGCGTGCGCACGGCGAGCGCCGCGCACACGATGACGGCCGCGCCGCCGGCGAGCGTCGCGACGCTCACGTGCTCGCCGAGGATGAGGGCGGCCCAGGCGATCGTCATGACCGGCTGCGCGAGCTGCACCTGGCTCACCTGCGCCATCGGTCCGATCGCGAGGCCGCGGTACCAGGCGAAGAACCCGAGGAACATGCTCACGACCCCGAGGTAGCCGAACGCGAGCCACTGCGTCGGCGTCGCGGCGACCGGCTGCTCGAGCACCGCGAGCGCGGCGCACGCCGCCATCGCGGGCAGCGCGAGCACGAGCGCCCAGGAGACCGTCTGCCATGCGCCCAGCTCGCGCGCGAGGAGACCTCCCTCTGCGTAGCCGATCGCCGCGGCGAGCACCGCCGCGACCAGCAGCGCATCGGGCACTCCGAGGCCGGCGAGCCCGTCGCCCTGCAGCGAGGCGAACGCGACGGCCGCGACCGCGCCGAGCGCGGCGAAGGCCCAGAACGCGGGCGCGGGCCGCTCGCCCGTGCGCAGCACGGCCACCACGGCGGTCACGGCCGGCAGGATCCCGATCACGACGGCCCCGTGGCTCGCGGGCACCGCGGTGAGCGCGAAGGAGGTCAGCAGCGGGAAGCCCGCGACCACGCCGGCCGCGACGACGGCGAGGCGCGCCCACTGCCGCCGCGTCGGCAGCCGCTGCCTCGTGCTCGCGAGGACGAGGGCCGCGAGCAGCGCAGCCACGACGGCGCGCGCGGAGCCGACGAACAGCGGCGACATCCCCTCGACCGCCACGCGCGTGAACGGCACCGTGAACGAGAAGGCGACGATGCCGACGAGGCCCCACCAGAGCCCCGCGCGAGTCGATAGCAGCCGCGAGCGATGAAGAGTAGCGCTACTGTTGTCCGTCATGAACGACGATAGCACCGCGCGCATCGTCGCCGGCATCCGCGCGTGGATCGCGACCGCGGCGGTCGGCGCGCAGCTGCCGTCGAGCCGGGCCCTCACGGCGCAGTACGGCGCGAGCCCCGTGACGGTGCAGCGCGCGATGCGCACGCTTGCCGCAGCGGGGCTCATCGAGAGCCGTCCGGGGGTCGGCACGTTCGTGCGCGCGACGGGGCTCCCTCGACCGGTCGATCACGCGTGGCAGAGCGCGGCGCTCGGCCCCGTGCGGTCGCGCCTCGCGGCGGTCTCCTCGACGCAGCGGCTCCCGGCGCCCGATGCCATCGCCCTCCACGCCGGCTACCCGGCCGCGCAGCTGCTGCCCGAGCGGCTCGTGCGCGCCGCCATCACCCGCGCGGCGCGGTCGGCCGCCGCGCTCGAGCGAGCGCCGGCCGCGGGGATGCCCGAGCTGCAGGCGTGGTTCGCCGCGGAGCTCGCGCGCTCCGGGCCGGCGGATGCGGCGCCGGCAGCGCGGGACGTGCTCATCACCGCGGGCAGCCAGAGCGCGCTCAGCTCCATCTTCGGCGCGCTCGTGGGCCGCGGTCGGCCGCTGCTCGTCGAGTCGCCGACGTACTGGGGCGCGATCCTCGCCGCGGCGGCGCACGGCGTCACGCTCGTCCCAGTCGCCGCTGACGGCCGCGGGCCCGATCCCGACGACCTCGATCGGGCCTTCCGCGAGACCGGGGCGCGCGCCTTCTACGCGCAGCCGGCCTACGCCAATCCCACCGGTGCCCGGTGGTCGGCGGAGCGGGGCCGCGAGGTGCTCGAGCTCGTGCGGCGC
>JAPSIA010000171.1 GCA_031179215.1 Agrococcus sp. | reverse complement strand
GCGGCTTCGCCGGCTGGGCTGCGCAGCCGGGGCTGCGCACGTGCCAGGGCGAGCTCGAGCGAGCGCTCTCGACGATCGCGCGCGAGCCGGTGCGGCTGACCGTCGCGGGGCGCACGGATGCGGGGGTCCACGCGAGCGGCCAGGTCGCGCACGCCGACGTGCCCGACGCGCTCGTCGCCGACGTGCTCGAGCGCGCGCCGCGGCTCGCGCACCGCATCTCGCGCCTCGCGGCGCCGGAGGGCGACCTCGTCGTGCGCGACGTGCGCCTCGCGCCCGCGGGGTTCGACGCGCGCTTCTCGGCGGTGTCGCGCTCCTACCGCTACCGCATCGTCGCGAGCCCCGCCGCCGACCCGCTCGAGCGGCGCACCGCGGCGCACGTGCCGCAGTCGCTCGACGTCGCGGCGATGCAGCGCGTCGCCGAGGCGCTCGTGGGGCTCCGCGACTTCGCCGCGTTCTGCAAGCCGCGCGAGGGCGCGACCACGATCCGCGAGCTGCGCGAGTTCTCCTGGCGACAGGAGGGCGCGCTGCTGACCGCCTCGCTCACGGCGGACGCGTTCTGCCACTCGATGGTGCGCGCGCTCGTCGCGGCGTGCGTGCGCGTCGGCGAGGGCCGGCTCGGGCTCGCGCGAGCGATCGCGCTCCTGGACGAGCGAGCGCGCTCGCCCCTCACGGGGCTCATGCCGGCGCACGGGCTCACGCTCGTCGCCGTCGGCTACCCGCCCGACGACCTGCTCGCCGATCAGGCCGAGCGCGCTCGAGCGCGGCGACGCGCATCCGACCTCGAGGAGTGAGGCGGCCGCCGCCTCGCCCTTCAGCCGGCGACGAGCGCGCCCGTCAGCAGCGCCGCGAGCTCGTCGACCGAGTCCACGATGCGCGTCGCGCCGGCCGCCTCGAGCTCCGCCCGCCCGCCGTAGCCGTAGGCGACCCCGATCGAGGGCATGCCGAGCTCGTGCGCCGAGGCGATGTCGTTGACGCGGTCGCCCACCATCACGAGCGCCGCGGCGCGCAGCCCGATCGAGTCGACGGCGCGCGCGATGACGCTCGCCTTCGAGTGGCCGGCCTCGCCGTCGATCCGCCCGTGCACGCCGCGGAACCGGGCGCGCAGGCCGAAGTGCTCGACGACCGTCTCGGCGTCGCGCTGCACCTTGTGCGTCGCGACCGCGAGCGGCACGCCCGCGTCGTCGAGCGCGGCCACGAGCCGGTCGACGCCCGGGTAGAGCGCGGAGTCGACGAGGCCGCCCCCGCCGCGCATGTGGTCGCGGAAGGCGGCGATCGCCGCGTCGATCTCGTCGGCGGAGCGGCCCGCGTCGCGCAGCACCGTCACGAGCGGCGGGCCGAGCCACGCCAGCAGCTCCGCCTCGCTAGGCTCCTCCCAGCCGACCGCCGCGTGCATGTGGCGCAGCCCCGCGAGGAGGCCGGGCTTGGAGTCGGTGAGGGTGCCGTCGAGGTCGAAGATGATGCCGCTGGAAGTCATGTCCGTCCATGATCCCAGGTATCTGATCAGGCTCGCCAGTCGATCGAGAGCCGCTTAGACTGGATCGCGGCCGACGGAGCGTTCGGCGACCGAGTCGAGAGGCACCCATGTCGGAGCAGCAGCCCGCATTCGATCAGGCGTTCCGCGGCTACGACCGCGAGCAGGTGGACAGCGCGCTCGCGGCCCTGCGCGGCGAGCTCGAGGGGCTCCGCGCCCAGGGCGAGGCCGCGGCGCTCGCGAGCGAGGCCCGCATCCAGCACCTGAGCGAGGACCTCGACGCCGCCGTCGCGCGCGCCGACCAGGCCGAGGCCAGGATGCTGCGCCTCGCGCAGCAGGTGCAGACGCTCGACGACGAGGACGGCGAGGCCGAGACCGGCGGCTCCGAGGCGGAGGAGGGCCGGCAGACGCGCGTGCGCTTCGCCGAGATCCTGCGCGTGGCGGAGGACCAGGCCGCGACGCTCGTCAACAACGCATCGGCCTCTGCCGAGCGCATCCTCGACGACGCGAACGCCGAGCGCGACCGCATCCGCAAGGAGGCGCAGGAGGAGGCCGCGCGCGTGCTGCAGGAGGCGCAGCACGAGGCCGAGCTCACGCGCCGGCGGAGCGAGACCGAGCAGACCGCCCACCGCGCGCGCATCGAGAGCGAGCTCGGCTCGCTCGGCGAGAAGGTGGCGCAGGCCGACCGCGAGGCGCAGGTGCTGCTCGGCGAGGCCGAGCGCGCCGCTGCGGCCCTCCGCGCGCAGGTGCAGCGCGAGACCGACGACCTCAAGCTCGACGCCGACCGCATCGTGCGCGAGGCGAAGGCGCGCCGCGTCGAGCTCGACGCCGCGATCACGCGCCGGCAGGACGACGCGCAGCAGGAGTTCCTGCGGCTGCACAGCCAGGCCGTCGCGCACGCCGAGCGCATCACCGCCGACGCGAACGAGAAGGTCGCCTCGGCGCTCGCGCACGCCAAGCACGTCGCCGAGCAGTCGGAGGCCTACGAGCAGCTCTCGAAGGCGCAGGCCGCGCAGATCGAGGCGAGCGCGAAGGCTCGCGCCTCCTCGATGCTCGACGAGGCGCGCCAGCGCGCGCGGGCGATCGTCGACGCCGTGACGAAGCACACGAAGGACGTGCTGCGCGAGGCGGAGGACCGCACGCGGAGCCTGCGCTACCAGCAGACGCAGCTGCAGGGCTTCATGGCGGAGGTGCAGTCGCTCATGCACGTCGCCGACGCCGCGGACCCCCGCACGTGGAGCGCCGCGGGCGCCGAGACGACCGGTGCGGCGACGGGCGGCGCTGCTGCCGCGACCGGTGCCGCCGCGAGCGGCTCCGCCGATGCGTCGCCGGGCGCGGTCGCGGTCGCGACCGTCGCTGCCGAGGACCGCGCCGTCGTGCCCGACCCCCACACCGCATCCGCCCCCGAGGGCGACCCGCTCGAGGACCTCGTGCTCGAGGTCGACGAGACCGTCGAGGGCGAGCCCGTCGAGGAGCCGGCCACGCGCGGCGAGGTCGTCGAGGTCGTCTGGCACGAGGACGAGGAGTACGACCCCTCGATCGACCGCTAGCGGAGCGGCGCCTCGAGCGGATCGCCCCGAGGCGCGGCCGCGCTGCGGGGGCGCGCTTGACCGGCGGCCGTCCCGACGGCTATGCTCGATCTTTGGTGCGCGCAGCCTGCGCTCGCCCGAATGAGCCCTCCACCGGATCGTTCCCCCGCATCGCGACGGAACACCTCGGAGTGGGATTCACGACCATCCATTCGATCAGTGAGGCATCAATGACTCGCACGTACTCGCCCAAGGCGGCAGACGTCCAGCACAACTGGATCGTCATCGACGCCGCCGACGTGGTGC
>JAPSIA010000057.1 GCA_031179215.1 Agrococcus sp. | reverse complement strand
CGCCGTGGATCCACAGCATCACCGCGGCCGGCGCTCCCTCGGAGGCCGCGTGCGGCGAGCAGAGCCAGCCGCCGACGGTGACGCCGTCGACGTCGGTCTCGACCCACTCGAGCCTGCCGGGCAGTGCGCCGACCGCGCCGGGCGCGGGCAGCTCCGCGGGCGCCGAGCCCGAGAGCGAGATCCGCACGGGGCGCGCGGGCGTCGCGATGTCGGAGCGGAGGGCGTGCACGGCAGCGCCGTCCGCGGCGGGCGCAAGCGCGCTGTAGACGGCGTCGTCGACGAGCGTGCGCACAGCCCCCGTCGTCGCGTCGACGGCGAGGATCGCTCCGCGCGAGTGCAGGTCGCCGGCGACGAGCAGCGTGCGGTCGTCGGCCCAGGCGTACTCGCCGATCGTCACGTCGCCCACGTCGGCGCGCACGGGATCGCCGCCGGCGAGCGGGTGGATCTCGAGGAAGTCGTAGCTCGTGTCGGTCGGGCTCGACGACGTCAGGCGCGTGACGGCGAAGCGGTCGCCGCCGGGGGCGAGCCGGGGCCCCGCCCACTGGTGCCCCGCCGCGGCGCGCAGCAGCACGCGGCGCCGGCGCCGCTCGACGTCGATGAGCGCGATCGCGGTGCGCGTCTCGCCGCCTCGCACGCGCGAGACCCACGTCGTGACGACGTGCCGGCCGTCGCGCGAGAGGTCGGCGGATGCGTTGAGGAGGCTCACGGTGTCGGCCCCGGGCGTGAGGTCGCGGAGCGCCCCGTCGGCGCCGACGAGCACGAGCCGCGGGCTGACGTCGCCGAGCTCGTGGTCCCAGTGGCGGATGGGCATGCCGGTGTGCCAGATGGTGGTGCGCTTGGCCTGCTTGCGCGCCGAGCGCGCCTCGGCGTCGCCATCGAGCTCGCCGCCCGCGAGCACGTCGGTCGTCGCGAGCATCGAGCCGTCGTCGGCGACGGCGACGAGCGTGAGGCCGCCGGGCGCGGCGGCGACGAGGTGCGGCTCGCCCCGCTCCGGCAGCCGCCAGATGGCCGGCACGTCCTCGCCCGCCTCGCCCTCGGGGTCGGGCCGGGCGGAGGAGAACAGGAGCGAGCCGTCGGGCGCGAACCGGGGCGCGCTCTCGCCCTGCTCGGAGCGCGTGAGCCGCTGCGCCTCGCGCTCGCCGGCGGGTTCGAGCTCCCACAGCGACGAGCGGACGCGCGCGCCGTGCGCGTCGGCCTGCTGGATCGCGGCGACGAGCCGGCCCGCGCGCGAGGCCGCGAGGCTCGCGAGCCGCGGCAGCCGCAGCAGGCCGTCGATGTCGTTGAAGTCGTCGAAGGGCACGTCGTCGAGCATCCCCCGACGCTATCGGCCGCTCGCGCAGCGCGCCGGGCCGCCGCGGCGGCGCGGCGTCGTCAGCGCGGGCCGCGAGCGCGCGGCCGGTACTCGACGAGCTCGTGCGTCGCGCGCACGAGCGCGCGCAGCTCCTCGAGCGAGTCTGGCGCGGCACCGAGGGCGCGCGCCTGCACGAGCACGTTGCCGAGCGCCGATGCCTCCACCGGCCCCGCGACGACGGTGAGGCCCGTGCGATCGGCGGTCAGCTGGCACAGCAGCGCGTTGCGCGCGCCGCCGCCGACGACGTGCACGCGCTCGATCGGCTGCCCGCTGATCGAGGCGGCGTCGCGCAGCGCGCGCGCGTAGCCCTCCGCGAGCGACTCGAGGATGCACCGCACGACCTCCGCCTTGCCGAGCGGCGGCCGCTGCCCGCGCTCCTCGAACCAGGCGCGGATGCGCGCGGGCATGTCGCCCGGCGGGTAGAAGGCCGCGTCGGTCGGGTCGAACACGGGCACGGCCCAGTCGACCGCCGCCGCGGCGGTGAGCAGCTCCGGCAGCTCCAGTCGCTCGCCGGCCGCGTGCCACGTGCGCATCGTCTCGCTCAGGATCCACAGGCCCATGACGTTCTTCAGGAACCTCGTGCGGCCGTCGACGCCCCCCTCGTTCGTGAACGAGGCATCGAGCGCCTCCGGCGTCGCGATCGGCGCCGCCGTCTCGATGCCGACGAGCGACCAGGTGCCGCTCGAGATGTAGGCGCCACCCGGCTCCATCGGCACCGCGACGACGGCGGATGCGGTGTCGTGCGAGCCGACGGCGAAGACGTCGGGCGCGCCCTCGATCGCGAAGTGCTCGCGCGCGGAGGCGTCGATGGGGCCGATGCGCGAGCCCGGGTCGACGACCTCGGCGAGCAGCGAGGGCGGGATGCCGAGCATGCCCATGAGCTCGACGTCCCACGCGTCGTCGAGCCCCATGAGCCCCGTCGTGGAGGCGTTGGTGCGCTCTGCGACCATGCGGCCCGTCATCCAGTACCCGAAGAGGTCGGGCAGCATGAGGAGCCGGTCGGCGAGCTCGAGCACCCCGCGCTCGCGGTCGACCATGAGCTGGTTGATGGTCGTGAACGGCATGCGCTGCAGCCCGCAGCGCGCGTAGAGCTCGGGCTGGGCGATGACGGCGTCGACGAGCTCGAGCCCGCGCGCCGTGCGGTCGTCGCGGTAGGAGTAGGGGATGCCGAGCAGGCTGCCGCGGCGCAGCAGCGCGTAGTCGACCGCCCACGAGTCGACCGCGACCGAGGCGAGCGAGGCATCCCGCGATGCCGCGGCGACGCCGCGCATGGCCTCGTCGTAGAGCGCGAGCACGCTCCAGTGCAGGCCGTCGCCGACGCGCACGGGACGGTTCTCGAACCGCGCGACCTCCTCGAGCCGCAGCGCGGTGCGGCCGACCTCGGCGCGCACCACGCGCCCGCTCGTCGCTCCCAGGTCGACGGCGGCGACGGTCGCCGTCATCGCAGGAACGCGGCCGCCACACCAGAGTCGACGGGCACGTGCAGGCCCGTCGTGTGGCTCAGGTCGGATCCGGTGAGCACGGCGACGGCGTTCGCGACGTGCTCGGGCAGCACCTCTCGGCCGAGCAGCGTGCGGCCGGCGTAGTACTTGCCGAGCTCCTCCTCCTTCACGCCGTACACCTTCGCTCGCGAGGCGCCCCAGCCCGAGGCGAAGATGCCGGAGCCGCGCACGACGCCGTCGGGGTTGATGCCGTTGACGCGCACGCCGTACTGCCCGAGCTCCGCGGCGAGCAGCCGCACCTGGTGCGCCTGGTCGGCCTTCGTCGCCGAGTAGGCGATGTTGTTGGGGCCGGCGAAGACAGCGTTCTTGGACGAGATGTAGACGATGTCGCCGCCGAGGCCCTGGTCGACGAGCACCTTGGCCGCCGCGCGCGAGACGAGGAACGAGCCCTTGGCCATCACGTCGTGCTGCAGATCCCAGTCGGCCTCGGTCGTCTCGAGCAGCGACTTCGACAGCGACAGGCCCGCGTTGTTGACGACGAGGTCGAGCCCGCCGAAGGCGAGCAGCGTCGCGTCGACGGCGGCCTGCACCTGCTCCGCCTTCGTCACGTCGCACTCGACGCCGATCGCGACGTCGGCCGGGCCGAGCTCTGCCGCCGCCGCCTGCGCCTTCTCGAGCGAGAGGTCGGCGATCACGACGCACGCGCCGTCGGCGGCGAGCCGCGCGGCGATCGCCTTGCCGATGCCGCTGGCGGCGCCGGTCACGAGCGCGACGCGGCCGGCGTGGGAGCGCGGCGCCGGCATGCGCTGCAGCTTCGCCTCCTCGAGCGACCAGTACTCGATGCGGAACTTCTCGGCGTCCGAGATCGGCTGGTAGCGCGAGAGCGCCTCGGCGCCGCGCATGACGTTGATCGCGTTCGTGTAGAACTCGCCCGCGACCCGCGCGGTCTGCTTGTCCTTGCCGAACGAGAACATGCCCACGCCCGGCACGAGCACGATCGCGGGATCGGCGCCGCGCATCGCGGGCGACTCCGGCGTCGCGTGCGCCTCGTAGTAGGCCGCGTAGTCGGCGCGGTACTGCTCGTGCAGCTCGCGCAGCCGCTCGATCGCCCGCTCGAGGGGCGCATCGGCGGGCAGGTCGAGCACGAGCGGCTTCACCTTCGTGCGCAGGAAGTGGTCGGGGCACGACGTGCCGAGCGCCGCGAGCCGCGGATGCTCGGCGCGCGCGAGGAAGTCGGTCACCGCCTCGGCGTCGCTGAAGTGGCCGACCATGGGCCGGTCGGCCGAGGCGATGGCGCGGATGTGGGGCGCGAGGGCCGCGGCGCGCGCGCGGCGCTCGGCCTCGGGCAGCGGGCCGTAGCCGTCGAGCGCTGGGCCGAAGGGCTCGGGCTTGCCGTGCGCCTCGATGTGCTCCGCCGCGGTGTCGATGATCCAGCGCGAGTTCCGCTCCGACTCCTCGCTCGTGCGCCCCCACGCCGTGATGCCGTGCCCGCCGAGGATGCAGCCGACCGCATCCGGGTTCGCGCGCTGGATGTCGCGGATGTCGAGCCCGAGCTGGAAGCCGGGTCGGCGCCACGGCACCCACACGACCCGGTCGCCGAAGATGCGGCGCGTGAGCTCCTCGCCGTCGACCGCGGTCGCGATCGCGATGCCGGAGTCGGGGTGCAGGTGGTCGACGTGGGGCAGCTCGACGAGCGCGTGCATCGACGTGTCGATCGACGGCGCGGCGCCGCCGCGACCGTGCAGGCAGTAGTCGAAGGCCGCGACCATCTCGTCCTCGCGCTCGACGCCGGGGTAGACGGCCTCGAGCGCTCGCACGCGATCGAGCCGCAGCACCGCGAGACCCGCCTCGGTGAGCGTGCCGAGGTCGCCGCCGGAGCCCTTCACCCACAGCAGCTCGACCGGCTCGCCCGTCGCCGGGTCGATGCCGGTGCCCTTCGCCGAGGTGTTGCCGCCCGCGTAGTTCGTGTTGCGAGGGTCGCTGCCGAGCGCGTTGCTCCGCGCGAGCAGGTCGCTGACTGCCTGATCCATGTCGTCTCCGTCGTCTCGTCGAGCGGTGGTCAGAGGCCCCGCGGCGCTCACGCGCCCCAGCCGGCCTGCGTGCCCCCGACGCGCTCGGCGGCGATGCGCTCGAGGTAGCCGGAGCCGAGGAAGGCGCGCATCGGGTCGGCCGGCAGGCCCTTCGCGGCGCGGTGCTCGGCGAGCAGCGGGCGCACGTCGGTCGCGAACGCGTCCATGAGGATCTCGTTCGCGAGCAGCACGTCGCACGCCTGCCTGGCTCCCGCGAGCGCCTCGGTGTCGAGCGAGAGCGCCTTCGCCACGGCCTCCTGCACGTTGAGCACGCTGCGGATCTGCCCCGGCACCTTCTCCTCGATGTTGTGGCACTGGTCGAGCACGAGCTGCACGTCGGGGTCGCCGTAGCCGCCGCCGGCGATGAGCTCGACGACGATGCGGAAGAGCTGGAAGGGATCGGCGGCCCCGACGATGAGGTCGTCGTCGGCGTAGAAGCGCGAGTTGAAGTCGAAGGCGCCGAGCTTCCCGAGCCGCAGCAGCTGCGCGACGATGAACTCGATGTTCGTGCCGGGTGCGTGGTGCCCCGTGTCGAGCACGACCTTCGCGCGGTCGCCGAGGGCGAGGCAGTGCACGTAGCTCGTCCCCCAGTCGGGGATGTCGGTGTGGTAGAACGCCGGCTCGAAGAACTTGTACTCGAGCACCATGCGCTGGTCGTCCGCGAGCCGGGCGTAGATCTCGGCGAGCGACTCGGCGAGCCGGTCCTGCCGCTCGCGGATCGAGTCCTGGCCCGGGTAGTTCGTGCCGTCGGCGAGCCAGACCTTGAGGTCGCGCGAGCCGGTCTCGTGCATGACGTCGATGCACTCGAGGTGATGGTCGATCGCCTTGCGGCGCACGCGCGGGTCGGGGTGGGTGAGCGAGCCGAACTTGAAGTCGTCGTCCTGGAACGTGTTGGAGTTGATCGTGCCGAGCGAGACGCCGAGCTCCTCCGCTCGGGCGCGCAGCGCCGACCAGTCGTCGACCCGGTCCCATGGGTAGTGCAGCGCGACGGTCGGGGCGAGGCCCGTGTAGCGGTGCACCTCGGCCGCGTCGGCGAGCTTCTCGAAGGGATCGCGCGGCGTGCCCGGCGTGCCGAAGACGCGGAAGCGCGTGCCGGAGTTGCCGAATGCCCAGCTGGGCACCTCGATGCGCAGCCGGTCGAGCTGCTCGGGGGTGGGGGTGACGGCCATGTCAGCTCCTCGGTCGGTGGTGGAGCGCCTCGAGCTGGGCGCCCAGGTCGAAGGCGAGCGGGATGAGCTCGAAGGACTCGTCGGCGGGCCGATCGAGGCCCTCGAAGAACGGCTGCATCTCGGCCTGCCAGCGCGAGTTGACGTCGCGCGCGGCCATGCCGGCGAGGGATGCGCCGAGGTCGTGGGTGCGGAAGGTGCCGACGCACGTGCCGTCGTCGGCGACGAAGATGCGGTAGTCGAGCCAGCCGCTCTCGGCGAGCGCCTCGAGCATCTCCGGCCAGACGGCGGCGTGGCGCGCGCGGTACTCCGGCACGAGCTCGGGCCGCACGCGCAAGCGGAAGCACACGGGCGTCGGCTGCGTCGGCGTGGTGCCCATGCTCGCTCCTGTCTTCCTCGACGGCCGCGGCCAGAGCGCCGCAGCGGTGGTCGCGCCACGCCAGCATGCCGCCTCGCAGTTTCGAACGCAAGCGCAAATGTTGCGATTTGGTATCGCTCACTTGCGAATGGGGTTTCGGATGCGTACTGTCGCCACCATCACCGACAAGGGAGACGCTGTGATCAGTCGTGAGGCGCGCATCCTCGACGCACTCGGAGCGCATGGCTCCGTGCTCGTCGCCGAGCTGGCCCGCGACCTCGACGTCTCCGAGGTGACGATCCGCAAGGACCTCGACGCCCTCGAGCGGCGGCAGCTGCTGCGCCGCACGCGCGGCGGCGCGGTGCCGCCGGAGCGCGGGGACGAGGGCGCCTTCCGCGACCGCATGCAGCGCGACGCGGCGGCGAAGCGGGCGATCGCGGCCCACGCCGCCGGGCTCGTCGCCGACGGCGACGTCATCGCGCTCGACACCTCGAGCACCGCGCACTACCTCGCGCTCGAGCTCGTGCACCGGCAGGGGCTCGTGGTCATCACGCAGTCCCTCCCGACGGCGAGCGTGCTCATGGAGCGCTCCGATGCGCGCGTCATCATGCCGGGCGGCACGCTGCGGCGCGAGAGCTCCGGCCTCGTCGGCCCCATCACCGACGCGCTCGTCGGCCGTGGCCGCGTGCACAAGGCCTTCGTCGGCGTCGTGGGCCTCTCGCCCGAGCGCGGGCTCCTCGAGCTCGCGACCGACGAGGCGGTCTCGAAGCAGGCGCTCGTCGCCGCGAGCGACGAGGTGCACGGCCTGTTCGACGCGAGCAAGGTCGACGGCTTCGCGCTCCACTCGTTCGCGAGCGCCGAGCAGGTGACGAGCCTCATCACGGATGCAGGCGCATCCGACGACTTCGTCGAGGAGTGGCGCGCCGTCGGCGTGCCGGTGGCGCGCGTGCCGCTGCTCGACCAACAGACGACCGGCACGGCGCCGGTCACGGCACGGGCGGAGACCGTCTCCCGTCGCCTCACCCCAAAGGAGCATCGATGAAGATCTCACGCAAGATCACGGGTGCGCTGGCGCTCTCGGCGGCCGCTGCCGTCGTCCTCGCCGGCTGCACCTCCCGCAACGAGCCGGGTCAGTCCGCGGCACCCGGCGCCAGCGAGGGTGCCGGCGCCGGCGCCGAGGACATCACCATCGCGTTCGTGCCCAAGCTGCAGGGCATCCCCTACTTCGAGGCCATGAACACCGGCGGTCAGCAGGCGGCCGAGGAGCTCGGCTTCGAGTGGCTGTACCAGGGCCCGACGACGGCCGACGCCGCCGCGCAGGCCGACATCGTGCGCTCGTTCATCCAGCAGGGCGTCGACGTGCTCTTCGTCGCGCCGAACGACCCGAACTCGATGGCGCCGCTGCTCGAGGAGGCGCAGGCGGCCGGCATCCACGTCGCCACGACGGACACGGATGCGCCGGACTCGGTGCGCGAGGTGTTCGTCAGCCAGGCCTCGGTCGAGGGCATCGGCCAGCAGCTGACCGACTCCCTGCTCGAGGCCATGGGCGGCTCGGGCAAGTACGCGATCGTCTCGTGCGGCGAGACGGCGGCCAACCTCAACGCCTGGATCGAGGTGCAGGAGGAGTACACCGCCTCGGAGTACCCCGACGCCGAGATCGTCGACATCGTCTACGCGGGCGAGGACCAGGCCATGGCGACGCAGATGGCGACCGACCTCATGAACAGCCACCCCGACCTCACGGGCCTCGTGGGCGAGTGCACCTCGAGCGCACCGGGCGTCGCGCAGGCGGTGGAGGACGCCGACCGCATCGGTGAGGTCTTCACCGTCGGCCTCGGCACGCCGCAGTCGATGCTGCCGTACCTCGAGTCGGGCGCGTCGAGCGCCTCGATCCTGTGGGACGTCGAGGCGCTGGGCTACCTGACCGGCTGGGCCGGCGTGCAGCTCGCGAACGAGGGCGACCTCGGCGACACGAGCAGCCTCGAGAACGAGGCGCTCTCGGAGGTCGAGTACGACGAGGAGACGGGCGTGCTGCTGCTCGGCCCGCCCACCGTCTTCACCGCCGAGAACGCGGGCGACTACGACTACTGATCGTCAGGTCGACCACAGCCGGGGCGCGGCTCGCCCGCGCCCCGGCACCCCCTGGCGTCGCCTCCGACGACCGACCCCACGTGCGCAACGAGGAGCACCATGACCGACACCGCCCAGCGGTCCACACCCGCGCCGCGGCATGACGCGACCCCGCGGCTCGAGATGCGCGACATCTCCAAGCGCTACGGCGGCGTCCGCGCGATCCGCCACGCCGACCTCACGGTCGCTCCCGGCACCGTGCACGCCCTCGTCGGCGAGAACGGCGCGGGCAAGTCGACGCTCATCAAGATCCTCTCCGGCGCCGAGCAGGCCGACACCGGCACGATCGCGATCGACGGCACGGCCGTCACGATCGGCTCGACGACCGACGCGATCGGGCTCGGCGTGCAGACGGTCTACCAGGAGCCGCAGCTGTTCCCCGAGCTCACCGTCGCCGAGAACTTCTTCGTCGGCCGCGAGATCACCCGCGGCCCGATGATCGACTGGCGCGCCCAGGCGCCGCGCATGCTCGAGCTGCTCGACACCGTCGGCCTCGACCGACAGGTCGCGTCGCAGCCGCTCGGCGCGCTCTCGATCGCCCAGCAGCAGCAGGTCTCGATCGCGAAGGCGCTGCTCGAGCAGGCGAGCATCCTCATCCTCGACGAGCCGAGCGCGATCCTCACCGACGCCGAGATCGAGGTGCTCTTCGCCGTCGTGCGCCGCTTGGCCGCCGACGGCGTCTCGATCATCTACATCAGCCACCGGCTCGACGAGCTCTTCCGCATCGCCGACGCCGTCACGATCATGCGCGACGGCGAGACCGTCTCGACCGAGCCGATCGGCGAGCTCTCGGTGCGCGAGATCGCCGAGCGCATGGTGGGCGGCGCGATCGCCGAGGGCGTCCACGAGACGGGCGAGCTCGGCGAGCCCGTGCTCGAGCTCGACGGGCTCTCGCTCGCCGGCGCCTTCACCGACGTGTCGCTCACGGTGCGCGCGGGCGAGGTGATCGGGCTGTACGGCCTCGTGGGCTCCGGCGCGGCAGAGGTGGGCGAGGTCGTCTACGGCATGCGTCGGGCGACGAGCGGCCGCATGCGCATCGCCGGCAGCGACCGGCAGCCGAGCACCCCGAGCGAGGCGAAGCGCCGCGGCATCCGCATGGTGCCCGCCAACCGCTCCTCGCAGGGCTCCTTCTCGTTCCAGAGCATCGCGTTCAACATCACGGTCGGCTCGCTCGGGCTGCTCGGGAAGGTCCCCGGCTGGGTCTCCCCGGCGTCCGAGCGCCGCATCGCCGACGACCTCATCCGCCGCCTCGCGGTCAAGACCCCGACGGCGCGGCAGCCGCTCGGGGCCATGTCGGGCGGGAACGCGCAGAAGGTCGTGCTCGCCC
Organism: Agrococcus sp.; assembly: GCA_031179215.1. GTDB lineage: Bacteria > Actinomycetota > Actinomycetes > Actinomycetales > Microbacteriaceae > Agrococcus. The sequence continues at coordinate 3,750 of JAPSIA010000057.1, read as the reverse complement.
GGCAGATCGTCGAGCAGCCGCGGCTGCTCGTGCTCGCCGAGCCGACGCAGGGCGTCGACGTCGGCGCCAAGGAGGAGATCCACCGGATCATCGCCGACCTCGCCGCGCGCGGCACGGCCGTGCTCGTCATCACGACCGACCTCGCCGAGGTGCAGCGCATCGCCGACCGGATCCTCGTCTTCCGCTCCGGCCGCGTCGCACGAGCGCTCCCGCCCACCGCCACCCAGGCCTCGCTCCTCGCCGCCGCGGCCGGCGCCGAGGACGAGCCCGCCACGCAGGAGGACGACCGATGACCACCGTCTCGCACGACGCGCCCGCGCCGCAGGCGGTCAGCATGCGCCGCATCCTGCCGCCGGTCGTGACCGGCCAGGAGATCGTGCTGCTCGCCGTCCTCGCGGTGCTCTGGGTGCTCCTGGGGATCTTCACGCCGGCGTTCCTCACGCCCGGATCGATCGGGCCGCTGCTCGTGCAGGTCGCACCCATCGCGCTCATCGGCGTCGGCATGACCTTCGTCATCATCACGGCGGGCATCGACGTGTCGGTCGCGGGCATGATCATGGTCTCCGCCGTCGTCACCGCGCGCGTGCTCGTCGGCTACGACGTGCCCGCGATCGCGGCGGTGGCGCTCGCGATCGTCATCGGCGCCGCGCTCGGGGCGATCAACGGCGTCCTCATCGCGTACGGCCGCGTGCATCCGATCATCATCACGTTCGGCACGTCCAACCTCTTCCTGTGGCTCGGCCTGCGGGTGTTCGACTCGTCGACGGTCAACGGCATCCCGGGCACGCTCGAGTTCTTCGGCCGCGGGGCCGCCGGCTCGACCCTGGGCGTGCCGCACTCCTTCGCGATCGCGGTCGTGGCCGTCGCCGTCGCGTGGTGGTTCCTGCGCTACGCGAAGGCCGGGCGCAACCTCTACGCGATCGGCGGCAACCAGCACGCCGCGCGGCTCGCGGGCATCAAGGTGCAGCCGCGGCTCGTGTGGGTCTACCTCACCACCGGTGCCCTCGCCGGACTCGCGGCGTGCATGATCATCGCGACCGGCACGTCGACGCTCGACCAGTCGGTCGGCGCCGGCAAGGAGCTCCAGGTGATCGCGGCCGTCGTCATCGGCGGCACCTCGATCCTCGGCGGCCGCGGCAGCGTCGTGGGCACGCTGCTGGGCGCCATCCTCGTCCAGACGGTCGTCTCGGGCGTCACGCAGCTGGGCTGGCCGACCCAGCTCGGCTTCCTCTTCGTCGGCATCTTCATCCTGATCGCCGTCGGCACCGACCTCATCCGCGAGCGAGCCAGGAGGCGCGCATGACCGCCACGACGACGACCCCCGCCGACGAGCGCCGCGCGCAGCCCCCCTCGCGCGTGCGCGAGTGGCTCGGCTCCGGCGCGCTGCGCGACCGCGCCGTGCTGCTGCTCGCGCTCATCATCGTGCTCATCGTCGCGATGTCGATCCTCGACGCCGTGGGACTCACGAGCGGCCGCTTCAACAGCGACTACCTCGCCTCGACGCTCATCGCCTACGTGCCGCTCGCGCTGCTCGCGCTCGCCGAGCTGTTCGTCATCACCTCCGGCCGCGGCGGCATCGACCTCTCGGTCGGATCGATGGTCTCGCTCACGGGCGTCGTCTTCGCGATGCTCTACCAGCAGGCGGGCCTGCCGCTGCCGGTCTCGATCGTGCTCGCCGTGCTCTTCGGAGCGCTGCTGGGTGCTGTCAACGGCTTCCTCACCGCCTACCTCGGCTACCCGGCGCTCATCACGACCCTCGCGACCTTCTACGCCTACCGCTCGATCGCCCTCGTCGTCAGCGAGCAGCGCCCGATCTCCGGTCCCGAGATCTCCGAGTTCTACAACGCCGCGAAGTCGGTCGAGCTGCCCGTCATCGGCGCCTCGCTGCCGCTCGTGCCGCTGGGCGTGTTCACGTTCCTCATCCCGGTCGCGATCGTCGCGTGGTTCGTGCTCAACCGCACGACGTACGGCCGCAAGCTCTACGCGATCGGCACGAACGACATCGCCGCGCAGTGGGCGGGCATCGACACCCGCCGCACGCGCATGATGGCCTACGTCACCGCTGGCGCCATCGCGGGCCTCGTCGGCGTCTACACCGTCGCGCAGTTCGCCTCCGCGAGGCCCGACGCCGGCACGAGCGGCAGCGGCATGGCGCTGCCCGCGATCACGATCGCGGTGCTCGGCGGCGTCGCCATCACCGGCGGCATCGGCCGGTTGAGCGGCATCCTGCTCGCCGCCCTCCTCATCGTGTGGCTCAACGCCTCGATCCTGCTCGTCGTGCCCGGCAACGAGGGCGCCCAGGCGCAGCTCCTCGCGCTCGGCGTCGTGCTGCTCGGCGCCTCGCTGCTCTCGAACGCGACGATCCGCAGGCGGCAGGCGGGAGCGCCAGGCCGGCCCGCGGTGCCGGCCACCGCATCCGGGGCGCCGCGGTGACCGTCGGCGACGAGCTCCTGCAGCTCGCGCACGCGGTGGGGGAGCCGCAGCGCGAGCTCGTCATCCTCGCCGAGGGCAACGTCTCGGCGCGGCTCGACGACGAGCGGATGCTCGTGAAGGCGACGGGCTCGTCGCTCGCGGCATCGGGGCCGGACGACCTCGTCGAGTGCCGCTTCGCGCCCATCCTCGAGCTGCTCGACGACCCGACCGCCTTCGAGGGCGGCGCGGGGGATGCGCGCGTCGCCGAGGCGCTCCTGGCCTCGCGCGTCGACCCGGGCGCGAAGCGCCCGAGCGTCGAGGCGCTCCTGCACGCCGTCGTGCTGAGCGCCGGCGCCGGCGCCGCGTGCCACACGCATCCGATCGCCGCCAACGCGCTGCTGTGCTCCGACCGCGCAGAGCTGCTCGTCGCCGGCGCGCTCTTCCCCGACCAGATCGTCGTGCTCGGCACCGAGTCGCTGCTCGTGCCCTACGTCGATCCCGGGCTCACGCTCGGCAGGCGCATGCGCGACGAGCTGCGCGCCTTCGCCGACCGGCGTGGCGCGCTGCCGAAGGTCGCGTGGCTGCGCAACCACGGCATCTTCGCCATCGGCGCGAACCCGGCCGAGTGCCTGCGCATCACCGAGATGGCCGACAAGTTCGCCCGCATCCTCCTCGGCACGCTCGCGGTCGGCGAGCCGAGCTTCCTGCCAGACGCCGTCCTCGACCGCATCGACGGCCGGGACGACGAGCACGTGCGCCGCGCGATCCTCGACGCGGCCCGATAGACGACCCAGAAGGAGCACACCATGCAGATCGGCGTCCACGGCCTGGTCTTCACCGGCACATTCGACGAGGCGGGCCTCGAGACGGCCATCGCCGGCACGCAGGCGGCGGGGTTCGACCTGCTCGAGCTGCCGCTCATGGACCCGTTCTCGATCGACGGCGCGCTCGTGCGGCGCATGCTCGGCGACCACGGCGTCGCGATGACCTCGAGCCTCGGGCTCGACGCCGCGCACGACCTCTCGAGCGAGGACGCCGCCGTGAGCCGCGAGGGCGAGACGCTGCTCGAGCGCGCGATCGACGTCGTCGCCGAGGCCGGCGGTCAGCACCTGTGCGGCGTCATCTACTCGGCGATGCAGAAGTACACGGCCCCGGCGAGCGAGGCGGGCCGCGCGAACTCCGCGGCGGCCCTCCGCCGGCTCGGCGACCGGGCCGCGGCCGCGGGCGTCACGCTCTCGCTCGAGATCGTGAACCGCTACGAGACGAACATCGCCAACACGGCGCGCGGGGGCCTGCGCTTCCTCGACGAGATCGGGCACGACAACGTGCACCTGCACC
>JAPSIA010000004.1:38158-51489 GCA_031179215.1 Agrococcus sp. | reverse complement strand
CGGCCGGGCGCGATCGTCGTGCCGGTCGCCGAGCACCACGCGACGCTCGACGCCGCCGAGTGGCTCGAGCGCGAGGGCGCGGAGCTGCGCTGGGTCGGCGTCGACGCGCACGCGGTGACCGATCACGAGGCGTTCGCCGCCGCCCTCGAGGCCGAGCCGCGCGCGAGCGTCGCCACGATGCTCGTCGCGAGCAACGAGGTCGGCTCGCTGCAGCCGGTCGAGCGGGTCGCGGATGCGGCGCGTCGCGCGGGCGTGCCGCTGCACCTCGACGCCGTGGGCGCGCTCGGCCACGTGCCGCTGCGCTTCGGCGAGACCGGCGCCGCCCTCATGAGCGTCGCGAGCCACAAGATCGGCGGTCCCCACGGGATCGGTGCGCTCCTCGTGCGGCGCGACGCGCGCCTCGAGGCCCTGCACCACGGCGGGGGGCAGCAGCGGGGCCTGCGCTCGGGCACGCAGGACGCGCTCGGCGCCGCGCTCTTCGCGCTCGCGGCGGAGGAGGCGCTCGCGGAGCTCGAGCACGAGGCGGCGCGGCTGCGCGCGCTCACCGACCGCATCCTCGCGGCCGTCGCGCCGCTGCCGGGCGTGCGCGTGCTCGCCGCCGACGACCGCCTGCCCCACATCGCGCACCTCGTGGTCGAGGGGGCGATGGGGGAGTCGCTGCAGTTCCTGCTCGACGAGGCCGGCTTCGCCGTCTCGAACGGCTCGGCGTGCTCGGCGGGCGTGGCCCGCGAGTCGCACGTCGTGCGCGCGTGCGGGCTCGAGGGCGTCGCGCCCCTGCGGCTCTCGCTCGGCCGCACGACGACCGCCGAGGACGTCGACGCGCTGCTCGAGGCGCTGCCCGGAGCGATCGCCCGAGCCCGCGCGCTCGGCGCCTGACCTCGACGGGCGCCGCCGGTCAGGGCCGGGAGCGCCGCAGATCCGGTCCGCCGGCGCGCAGCAGCCACCGTCGCCCCGCAGAGCCCTCCGCCGCCCAGTTCCGGCGGAACGTGCGCATCGCGACGCGGATGCGGCGGCGCGCGTCAGCCGGGCTGTGGAAGAAGCGCCCCTCCGCGCCGACGCGCAGGCGCCGATCGAAGCGCAGCCGCGCGCGCGGCCCCAGCCGCATCGACAGGTCGAGGTCGTCGTGCACCGCGGGATCCGAGCGCTCCACGCGTCCCGCGACGCGCAGCCACGTCGAGCGGCGCAGCGCGAGGTTCGAGCCCCACAGCGGCACGTTGGCCATGGCGGCGCCGCCCGCGACGAAGGTGCCGAGCGCGTAGGCGGCGCTCGCGAGCGGTGCCCAGCGGGGCGGGAGGTCGCGGAAGCCGCCCGGTCCCGTGAGGCCGTCGAGTCGAGCGTCGGCGGCGAACGCGGCGCGGATGCGCTCGATCCAGTCGAGCGGGGGCACGGTGTCGGCGTCGCACCGCGCGATGATGTCGCCGCGCGCCGCGTCGTAGCCGCGCGCCGCCGCCGCGGGGATGCCGCGCACGGGCTCGACGAGCACGCGCGCGCCGGCCTCGCGGGCGATCGACGCCGAGTCGTCGGCGCTGCCGTTGTCGACGACGATCACCTCGAGCGGCGGCACCGATTGCGCCGCGAGGCGCGCGAGGCAGCGGCGCAGCGCCGCGGCGTCGTCGAGCACGGGGATGACGACCGAGACCCGCAGCCGCTCGCCGCCCGCCGCATCCGCCATGAGCGAAGCGTGCCACGGCTCGCCGAGCGAGCGCCGAGCATCGTTACGCTGGATGCGAGGACCGACGGGAGGGGGAGCGATGAAGGTGCTCGCAGCCATGTCGGGCGGCGTCGACTCCGCCGTCGCCGCCGCGCGAGCCGTCGACGCGGGCCACGAGGTCGTCGGCGTGCACCTCGCGCTCAGCCGCATGCCCGGCACGCTGCGCACCGGCAGCCGCGGCTGCTGCACCGTCGAGGACGCGATGGACGCGCGCCGCGTCGCCGACCGGCTCGGGATCCCGTTCTACGTCTGGGACTTCTCGGAGCGCTTCCACGACGCCGTCGTGCAGGACTTCGTCGACGAGTACGCCGCCGGGCGCACGCCCAACCCCTGCTTGCGCTGCAACGAGCGGATCAAGTTCGAGGCGCTGCTCGACCGCGCGATCGGGCTCGGCTTCGACCGCGTCGTCACGGGGCACTACGCGCGCGTCGAGCACACGGGCGCGGGCCCGGAGCTGCACCGCGCCGCCGACTGGGCGAAGGACCAGTCGTACGTGCTCGGCGTGCTGACGGCCGAGCAGCTCGCGCACTGCTGGTTCCCGCTCGCCGACACGCCCTCGAAGGCGCAGGTGCGCGCCGAGGCTGCCGAGCGCGGCTTCCTGCTCGCGCAGAAGCCCGACAGTCACGACATCTGCTTCATCCCCGACGGCGACACGCGCGGCTTCCTCGCGGAGCGGCTCGGGAGCGAGCCGGGCGAGATCGTCGATCGCGACGGCGCGGTGGTCGGCGCGCACGAGGGCGTGCACGGCTACACGGTCGGGCAGCGCCGGGGGCTCTCGCTCGGCGTCCCCTCGCCCGACGGACGGCCTCGCTTCGTGCTCGAGGTCAAGCCCTCCTCGCGGCAGCTCGTCGTCGGCCCCCGCGAGGCGCTCGCGGTGTCGCGCCTCGCCGGCACGCGCATCTCGCACGCCGGTGCCCCGCACCCGGGCCTCGAGGGCGGGATCGACGTCGAGGTGCAGATCCGCGCGCACGCCGACCCGGTGCCCGCCCGCGCGCAGCTCGTCGGCGACGAGCTCGTCATCGACGCCGACGAGCCGCTCTCGGGGGTCGCGACGGGGCAGTCGGCGGTGCTCTACCTCGGCACCCGCGTGCTCGGGCAGGTGACGATCGACCGCACCGTCGCCGCGGATGCCTCGGCGCCGCTCGACGGAGCGGCGACGATGGCCGACCCGGCGCGGGCGCCGGTCGCGCTCGGGGCGCGCGCATGAGCCTGCTCGACGAGCTGCTCGCCCTCGAGCACGAGGGCTGGCAGTCCCTGTGCGACGCGACGGGCGGAGAGCACTACGGCCGCGCGATGACCGACGACGCCGTCATGGTGCTCGCCGATGGCTCCGTGCTCGACCGCGAGGGCGTCATCGCGTCCCTCGCCGGTGCACCGCCGTGGGCGTCGTTCGAGATCCTCGAGCCCCGAGCGATCCCGCTGGGCGCCGACGCCGCGGCGCTCGTCTACACGGGCGTGGGCCGACGGGCAGGCGCCGCCGACTTCGTCGCGCGGATGGCGAGCACGTACGTGCGGGCCGGCGGTCAGTGGCGGCTCGCGCTCTACCAGCAGACGCCGCGGCCGTAGCGCGACGGCTCGCTGCGCTCAGCGGTGGTCGTGCTCCTCGAGCTGCGAGGGATCGAGCGCTGGCGCGTCGTCGCGCGAGGTGTCGGAGTGCGCGCCGTGCTCGCCGTGCGGCACCGCGAAGCGCCCGGCCTCGGTGCCGGCGAGCGCTGCGGTCGCGATGACGGCGACGACAGCGGCCGACGCGGTGAGCGACAGGAGCGCAGGCAGGGGGCGCGGCTCGGCCGGCCGTGCCCGCCGGTGGCCGGCGAGCAGCACCGCCGCGGCGAGCGCGAGCGCCGTCTCGGCGAGCATGGGGCCGAGCGGCAGCAGGGTCGCGGCGGCCGGCGCCGCCATGAGGGCGCCGATCCACGCGACGGTCGGGAGGGCGAGCGGCACGAGCGCCGCGGCGCGCGGCATGCGGGGTCGCCCGTCGAGAGGAGCTCCTCGCAGCGCGAGCACGGCGACGAGCGCTTGCGCGCCGCCCGCGGCCACCAGCGGCACCGCGAGCCACGGCGCGGCTGCGAGCGTGGAGGGCGCGGCGCCCACCGCAAGTGCGATGAGCGCCGCGCCGAGCGCTGCGACGGCCCCCGACATCCGCATCAGCGCTTCCATGGGTGGGACTACGCGGTCGCCCGCGCGGTGCCCGTGCTGCGGTCGAGCGCGAGGCCCGTGCCGAGCAGCACGATCGCCGAGAGCAGGTGCAGGATGTGGTCGGCGGTGTTGAGGGCGAGGATGTTGAGATCTGTGCCGACCAGGAAGAAGCCGACGATGCCCACCAGCAGGTAGACGGCGCCGACGGTCGTGTTCGTCGCCTTCGCGGCCGCGGTGTTGCGGAGCCCGGCGATGAGGAGCGCCGCGCCGATCGCGAGGTGCACGATGTTGTGCAGGTGGTTCACCCGGAAGATGCCGAGCAGCAGGCCGCCTTCCTCACCGGCGAAGTTCGCGCCGGCGACGAAGAGGCCGAGGATGCCGACGAGCAGGTAGACGGCGCCGAAGATCGTGGCGACGAGTCGGTTTGGGGACTGGGACATGACTCCTCCTTCTGTATGGGCCGTTGCCGGCCTGCCCGCCACGGTGGCGGGCAAGGTGTCGGTCTGGGTTCGTGGCCCTCGCCGACCCGGATTGGTCCTTGGCTCCACGATCCCTGTCGGGGGCGCGGTGCACAATGGGTCACATGGTCGCAACCGAGGCTGATGCTGGGCTGATAGATGCGAACGCGAGGGCGCAGGAGCTGCGGGCGCGCATCGAGGAGGCGAGCGCGGCCTACTACGACCGCGACGCGTCGATCATGTCCGACGCCGAGTACGACGCGCTCGTGCGCGAGCTCGACGCGCTCGAGCGCGAGCATCCCGAGCTGCAGAGCCAGGACTCGCCGACGCAGGCGGTGCAGGGCGGCGCGGCGAGCGGGCTGCCGACGATCGAGCACGCCGAGCGGATGCTGAGCCTCGACAACGTCTTCTCGATCGACGAGCTGCGCGAGTGGTGCGCGAAGGTCGAGCTCGCCGCGGGCCGCTCGGTCGCGTGGCTCACGGAGCTGAAGATCGACGGGCTCGCGGTGTCGCTGCGCTACGAGCACGGCGCGCTGACCTCCGCCGCCACGCGCGGCGACGGCCGCGTGGGCGAGATCGTGACGCCCAACGCCCTGCGCGTCGCGGGCGTGCCGGAGCGGCTCGCGGGCGCGGGGCACCCGCCGCTCGTCGAGGTGCGCGGCGAGGTCTTCATCCCGGTCGAGGCCTTCGAGCGCCTGAACGCGCTGCAGGCGGAGCTGCGCGGCCGCTCCGTCGAGGAGGACCGGGCGAAGTGGGAGCGCAGGCCCGCCGCGACGCGCGGCGAGTTCGACGAGCAGCGGGCCCAGGAGCGCGCGCTCAAGCGCTTCCCCGCGTTCGCGAACCCGCGCAACGCCGCCTCCGGCGGCCTGCGCCAGCAGCTCGAGAAGAAGGCGGGGCTCGAGCGCGAGGCCGGCGACGCGCGCATCGCGGCACTCGCCATGTACGTGCACGGCTTCGGCGCGTGGCCGGATCCGCCGGTGGCCGCGCAGAGCGACGTCTACGGCCTGCTCGAGGGCTGGGGACTGCCGACGAGCCCGCACGTCGAGGTGCTCGGCGGCATCGACGATGTCGTCGCCTACGTCGAGCGCTTCGGCGAGCTGCGCCACTCGATCGAGCACCAGCTCGACGGGATCGTCGTGAAGGTCGACGAGCTCGCCCTGCACGACGAGCTCGGCATCACGAGCCGCGCGCCGCGGTGGGCGATCGCCTACAAGTACCCGCCGGAGGAGGTGCACACGAAGCTCCTCGACATCGTCGTGAGCGTCGGGCGCACGGGGCGCGCCACGCCCTACGCCAACATGGAGCCGGTGCAGGTGGCGGGATCCGTCGTGCGGCAGGCGACCCTGCACAACCAGGACGTCGTGCGGGTCAAGGGCGTCCTCATCGGCGACACGGTCGTGCTCCGGAAGGCGGGCGACGTCATCCCCGAGGTCCTGGGCCCGGTCGTCGAGCTGCGCGACGGCAGCGAGCGCGAGTTCGTCATGCCCGAGGACTGCCCCGAGTGCGGCACGCGGCTGCGGCCGATGAAGGAGGGCGACGTCGACCTGCGCTGCCCCAACGCGAAGGACTGCCCCGCGCAGGTGCGGGGCCGCGTCGAGCACATCGGCAGCCGCGGCGCGCTCGACATCGAGGCGCTCGGCGAGGTGACCGCCGCGGCGCTCACGCAGCCGCGCGTGCCCGCGCAGCCGCCGCTGCCGACGGAGGCAGGACTGTTCGCCCTCACCCTCGACGTGCTCGTGCCGATCGAGGTGGTCGTCCGCGACGCCGAGACGGGCCAGCCGAAGCTCGACGACGCGGGCGAGCCGGTGGTGCGACGGCCCTTCCAGGTGCTGCGCGACGAGTACCCGCCGGAGGCCGCGGGGCTCTCCGCCGCCGAGCGCCGCAAGGCCGGCATCGCGAAGGTGCGCGTGGCCCGTCCTTCGAAGCAGGCGGAGACGCTCCTGGCGGAGCTCGAGCGCGCCAAGACGAAGGAGCTCTGGCGGCAGCTCGTCGCCCTCAACATCCGGCACGTGGGACCGGTCGCCGCGCGAGCGCTCGCCGACTGGTTCGGCTCGCTCGCCGCCATCGAGGCCGCGACGCCCGAGGAGCTCGCGCAGGTCGAGGGCGTCGGACCGATCATCGCCGACGCGGTCGTCGAGTGGCTCGCCGTCGACTGGCACCGCGAGATCGTGCAGGCGTGGCGCGACGCGGGCGTCCGCTTCGCGACGCCGGGCCACCCGGGGCCGGGCGCGGCGGGGGAGCGCGGCGGTGTGCTCGCCGGCATCACCGTCGTCGCGACGGGCACGCTCGAGGGCTACACGCGCGAGGGCGCGCAGGAGGCCATCATCGCCGCGGGCGGCAAGGCGGCCTCGAGCGTGTCGAAGAAGACCGACTTCGTCGCGGCGGGCCCCGGTGCCGGGTCGAAGCTCGCGAAGGCGGAGGCGCTCGGCATCCGCATCCTCGACGCCGCGCAGTTCCGCATCCTCGTCGAGCAGGGCCCGGAGGCCCTCCCGGCACCGGAGCCGGCCTGATGGACGCGCTCGCGGTGCTCGCCGAGGCCTACTCGCGCGTGCCGGAGCTCGCAGAGCGCGCCGTGCGCGGGCTCTCGCCCGAGCAGTTCCGCTGGGTGCCGGCGGAGGGCGCGAACCCGATCGGCTGGCTCGTGTGGCACCTCGCTCGCGGCCAGGATGCGCAGGTCGCAGAGGTGGCCGGCACCGAGCAGGTCTACTGCTCGGGCGACTGGGCCGCGCGGTTCGGCCTGCAGGCGGACCCCGCCGACACGGGCTACGGCCACGACGCCGACGAGGTGCGGGGCGTGCGGCCGGAGTCGGCGCAAGCGCTCCTCGACTACCTCGCGGCCGTCCACGCCGCGACGATGCGCTTCCTCGGCACGCTGAGCGAGGCCGACCTCGACCGCGTCGTCGATGAGGGATGGGATCCGCCCGTGACGCTGGGCGTGCGGCTCGTGAGCATCGTCGACGACGACGTCCAGCACGCGGGCCAGGCGGCGTACGTGCGCGGCCTGCTGCCGGCATGATCGAGCGGCTCGCGATCGAGGGGTACCGCTCGATCCGGTCGCTCGTCGTCGACCTCGCGCCGCTCACCGTCGTCACGGGCCCCAACGGCTCGGGCAAGTCGAGCCTCTACCGAGCGCTGCGGCTGCTCGCCGATTGCGGCGAGGGGCGCGTCATCGCCTCGCTCGCCGCCGTCGGCGGGCTCGAAGCCGTGCGCTGGGCGGGGCCCGAGCACGGCACGAGGCGGGGCCAGGCCACCGAGGGCACCGTGCGGCGGGGGCCGGTCGCGCTGCGGCTCGGCGTCGCCACCGATGCGCTCGGCTACGCGATCGACCTCGGGATCCCCGTCGCGCAGCGGAGCGCCTTCGATCGGGACCCCGAGATCAAGCAGGAGCACGTCTTCGCGGGTGCCCTGCCGCGGCCGGGCGGGGTGCTGATCGAGCGCAAGCGCGGCGTCGCGCGAGCGTCGACCGACGCGGGCTGGATGGAGCTCTCGCGCGGCATGCACCCGTGGGCGTCCGTGCTCGACGAGCTCGCCGGCCACGCGGAGGCGGCCGAGCTCGCGGGCGCGCGGCGCATGCTCCGCGGCTGGCGCTTCCATGACGCCCTGCGCACAGACGCGACGGCGCCCGCTCGGCAGCCGCAGGTCGCCACGCGCGCCGCGCGGCTCGACGACGACGGCGCGAACCTCGCGGCCGTGCTGCAGACCGCGATCGAGATGGGCTGGGAGCGCGAGCTCGAGCGGGCGATCGACGACGCGTTCCCCGGCTCGCGGCTGCGGCTGCCCGTCGTGGACGGGCGCATGCAGGTCGCGCTCGAGCAGCCGGGCATGCTGCGACCGCTCGCCGCGCCGGAGCTCTCCGACGGCACGCTCCAGTACCTGCTGCTGACCGCGGCGATGCTCTCGGCGGAGAAGCCGGGGCTCATCGTGCTCAACGAACCGGAGCGCAGCCTCCACGCCGACCTCGTGCCGGCCCTCGCCGCGCGCATCCGCGACGCGGCGGCGGCGACGCAGGTCGTCGTCGTCACGCATCAGGCGACGCTCGCCGAGGCGCTCGGCGGGGCGCGCATCGAGCTCGAGAAGCGCGGCGGCGAGACCGTCGTCGCCGGCCGCGAGGGGCTGCTCGACCAGCCCGCTTGGCACTGGCCGACGCGCTGAGCAGAGGCGCGCGCGGGCCGAGCGCGCTCCGCGGTTCGCGTCGCGCCCGGTGCGCTCCTACAGTGGTGCGCATGCCACGAGGACCGGGACGCTGACGCGTGCGGCTCGTCTTCGCGCACGGCTCCGGCAGCGTCGGCAGGGACGCCTTCCCGCTGCAGGCGATCGCGTTCCCCGACGCCGAGTTCCCGACCCTCGCCGGCTACGGCGACGAGGCGCCGTCCGTCGGCGACGTCGCGGCCGCCGCGCAGTCGCTCGCGATGCTCTCCGCGCAGGCCGACGGCCTGGTCGGCTTCAGCTACGGCGGCGTCGTCGCGGCGATGGCCGCGTGCCTCGAGCAGCCGCGGACGCTCGTGCTCATCGAGCCTGCGCTGTTCCAGCTCGCGCGGGACCGGCCGGCGAGCGCGAGCCTGATGGCGCGGCTCGAGCCGATCTACCTCGACGCGCAGCTGACCGACGCGGCCTTCGGCAGCGCCTTCTCGCGGGCCCTCACGGGCGACGCCGAGGAGCACGCGCTGAGCCCAGAGGCGCTGCGCGCGTCGCGCCGCCAGCGCCTGCACGGCGCTCCGTGGCGGCATCCGGTCGACCCCTCGGCCCTCGCTGCGACGCGCACGCTCGTGCTCACCGGCGGCTGGAGGGACGAGTACGAGGAGGTCGCCGCGGCGCTCGTCGCGCTCGGCGCCCGGCACGAGGTGCTCCCGGGGCACGGCCACCGCGTCATGGATCACCCGGACTGCTCGTCGCGCATCCGCGCGTTCGTCGAGCGCGGGTAGCGCGGGCGTCAGAACAGCGTCGCCGACGCCGCGGCGGGCTCGCTCGTCGAGGGCAGCTGCGTCGCGCGGGGCGGCGGAGCGGCGAGGCCCGTGCCGGCCATCGTGCGCACGGGCGCGAGCCGGTGCTCGCGCACGAGCGGGCGGATGCGCTCCCGAAGCCACTCGCGGTACTCGCGCTTCGCGTACGCGCCGCGCCCGTAGACGCGGCCGTAGAGCGGCATGAGGTCGGGGCGGGATTCGCGCAGCCACGCGAGGTACCACTCGCGCGCGCCGGGCCGCAGGTGCAGGGCGCTCGCGATCGCGCTCGTCGCGCCCGCGTCGGCGATCGCTGCGAACGCGCGCTCGAGGTGCTCGCGCGTGTCGGTGAGGCCCGGCAGGATCGGCATCGCGAAGACCGCGCAGTCGAGACCGGCCTCGCGCACGGCGCGCACCGTCTCGAGCCGCGAGCGCGTCGTGGGCGTGCCGGGCTCGACCTCCTGCTGCAGCGCGTCGTCGAAGATCGCGATCGACATCGCGATCGACACCGGCACGTCGCGCGCGATCGCCGCGAGGAGCGGCAGGTCGCGGCGCAGCAGCGTGCCCTTCGTGAGGATCGAGATGCTCGCGCCGTGCCGCGCGAGCGCTCGCAGCACGCCGGGCATGAGCCGGTAGCGGCCCTCGGCGCGCTGGTACGGATCGGTGTTCGTGCCGAGCTGCACGGCGTCGACCGCGCGGCGCGGCCCCGCGAGCTCGCGCTCGAGCACCTCGACGAGGTTGGCCTTCACGACGATGCGCGAGTCGAAGTCGGCCCCCGCGTCGAGGTCGAGGTAGGTGTGCGTGTTGCGGGCGAAGCAGTAGCGGCACGCGTGCTGGCAGCCGCGGTAGGGGTTGATCGTCCAGCTGCCGCCCATGAACCCGTCGCCCGGCACGCGATTGAGCGCGCTCCTCGCGGTGATCTCGAGGAACGAGGCGCCGTCGAAGCCCGGCGTCGGCCACGACTCGAGCACGCTCGCGCGCTCCTCGAGCCCCGGCAGCGCGTCGACGTCGACGTGCGTCGCGGTCTGGCCTTCCCATCGCATGCCGCCATTCGAACACACGTTCGAGCCGCGCGCAAGCCGCATGTCGAGGGTGCTGCGGGCTAGGGTGCTGGTCGTGCGGAGTCGACGGATGCGCGTGCTCGGCCCCGCGATCTGGGGGAGCGCCGTCGTCCTCGGCTTCGTGCTGCTGCTGACGCGCGCCCTCCGCCGGCCCGTGGCCGCCTGGCTCGACGTGCCGCTCGTCCAGGGCGGCTGGGCGCTGCTCGTCGCGACGGCGCTCGTCGCGACCGTCGGCGTCGGGGGCGCGTCGCTGTGGCACGCGCTCGTGCTGCGGCGGCTCGTGCGCGTGCGCCGCGTCGACGTGCTCATCGCGGCGCTCGGCGGCGGCATGCTCGCCCTCGCGGTCGGGATCGCGGCCGCGGCGGCCGCCGATCCGGCGCTCGCGCGAGCGGTGCTGCTGCTCGCGCTGCCCGTGTGGGTCGGCGGCGCGGCGGCCGTGGCGCTCGCGCTCGCGATCGCGATCCATGCCCGTCGTGCGAGCGCTCCGCCGCCCGCGGGCACCGTGCTCATCCTCGGGGCAGGGCTGCGGGGCCGCGAGGTCGGCCCGCTCCTGCGCCGTCGCGTCGAGCGGGGCGCGGAGCTCTGGCGGCGATCGCTCGCTCGCCGGCCCGACTGCCGCATCGTCGTCGCCGGTGGGCAGGGGCCCGACGAGGTGCGCACCGAGGCCTCGGCGATGGCCGAGCACCTCCAGCGGCACCTCGGCGTGCCGGCAGCGGCGATCGACCTCGAGCAGGCGTCGACGACGACGCGCGAGAACCTCGAGCTCTCGCGCGCGCTCGTCACGGCTCCCGGCCGCGCGCCGCTCGTCGTGGTGACGAGCGACTACCACGCCTATCGCGCGGCGGGACTCCTCGCGAGGATGGGGCTCGACGGCACGGTGGTCGGCGCGCCGACGCGCGCCTCGTACCGGCCCGGCGCGGTCGTGCGCGAGGCGCTCGCCGTCGCGAGCGACCACCGCTGGTGGTGCGTCGCGGCGAGCGTCGCGCTCTGGGCGCTCGCGGTCTGGGTGCTCCTGCCGCGACCGTAGGATTGGAGTGCCGAGGGCTCACCCCGAGCCCGGAAGGATCCAGGTCGACGAGCGCCGCGCGAGCGCGCGCGTCCGGACCTGACGGACGACCACCGAGCCATCCAGGAGACGCATGTCTGAGATCACTCGCGAGGAGGTCGAGCACCTGGCTGGGCTCGCCCGCATCGCGCTCACCGACGACGAGGTGACGAGCCTGACGGCCGAGCTGTCGCACATCGTCGAGGCGATCGCCACCATCCGAGAGGTCGCGGGGGATGACGTGCCCGCCACGAGCCACCCGGTGCCGATGGCCAACGTGCTGCGGCCCGACGTCGTGGGCGAGACGCTCACCCACGAGCAGGCCTTCGCGGGCGCGCCGAGCCACGACGGCGAGCGCTTCCGCGTCTCCGCGATCCTCGGTGAGGAGCAGTGATGACCGATCTGACGCGCATCGCGGGCCACGAGCTCGCAGCCCTCCTCGCCGCGGGCGAGGTCTCGAGCGTCGAGGCGACCCAGGCGCACCTCGACCGCATCGCCGCGGTCGACGGCGAGATCCACGCCTTCCTCCACGTCGACGACGGCGCGCTCGAGCGCGCGAGGGCGATCGACGAGCGCCGCGCCGCGGGCGAGCAGCTGCACGAGCTCGCCGGCGCGCCCGTGGCGATCAAGGACGTGCTGTGCACGATCGGGATGCCCTCGACCTCGGGCTCGAAGATCCTCGAGGGCTGGGTGCCGCCGTACGACGCGACGGTCGTCGCGCGGCTCAAGGATGCCGGCCTCGTCGCCCTGGGCAAGACCAACATGGACGAGTTCGCGATGGGCTCGAGCACCGAGCACTCCGCCTTCGGCCCCACGCGCAACCCCTGGGACTCCGAGCGCGTGCCCGGCGGCTCCGGCGGCGGCTCGGCCGCTGCCGTCGCGGCCTTCGAGGCGCCGTTCGCGGTCGGCAGCGACACGGGCGGCTCCATCCGCCAGCCCGCGGCGCTCACGGGCACCGTCGGCGTCAAGCCGACCTACGGCGGCGTGAGCCGCTACGGCGCGATCGCGCTCGCCTCGAGCCTCGACCAGGTCGGCCCCGTCACGCGCACCGTGCTCGACTCGGCGCTCATCCACGACGTCATCGGCGGCCACGACCCGCACGACTCGACGAGCCTCGAGCGCGAGTGGCCGTCCTTCGCCGCCGCCGCGCGCGAGGGCGCCGCCTCCGGCAGCCTCGCCGGCCTCACGGTCGGCGTCGTGCGCGAGCTCGACAGCGAGGGCATCGCGAGCGACGTGCAGGCGCGCTTCCGCGAGACCGTGCAGGTGCTCACGGATGCGGGGGCAGAGGTCGTCGAGGTCTCGTGCCCGTCGTTCGCGTACGCGGTCGCCGCCTACTACCTCATCCTCCCCGCCGAGGCCTCCTCGAACCTCGCCCGGTTCGACTCCGTGCGGTTCGGGCTGCGGGTCGAGCGCCCCGGCCAGACCGTCGAGGACGTCATGGCCGCCTCGCGCGAGGCCGGCTTCGGCCCCGAGGTCAAGCGCCGCATCATCCTCGGCACCTACGCGCTGTCGGCCGGCTACTACGACGCCTACTACGGCTCGGCGCAGCAGGTGCGCACGCTCATCCAGCGCGACTTCGACGCCGCGTTCGAGCGCGTCGACCTGCTCATCAGCCCCGCGGCGCCGACGACGGCGTTCAAGCTCGGCGAGAAGCTCGACGACCCGCTCGCGATGTACGTCAACGACCTCACGACCATCCCCGCCAACCTCGCGGGCATCCCCGGCATGGGGCTGCCCATGGGGCTCGGTGACGACGGCCTCCCCGTGGGCCTGCAGCTGCTCGCGCCCATGTTCGAGGACGTGCGCCTCTACCGGGCGGGCGCCGCGATCGAGGCCCTCCTCGCCGAGCGCTGGGGCGGCATCCTCACGACCCTTCGAGACGCCGCCTCCGGCGGCTCCTCAGGGACCGCCCTTCGAGACGCCGCCTCCGGCGGCTCCTCAGGGACCGCCCTTCGAGACGCCGCCTCCGGCGGCTCCTCAGGG
>JAPSIA010000004.1:0-38058 GCA_031179215.1 Agrococcus sp. | reverse complement strand
CGGCATCCTCACGACCCTTCGAGACGCCGCCTCCGGCGGCTCCTCAGGGACCGCCCTTCGAGACGCCGCCTCCGGCGGCTCCTCAGGGACCGCCCTTCGAGACGCCGCCTCCGGCGGCTCCTCAGGGGCCGCCCTTCGAGACGCCGCCTCCGGCGGCTCCTCAGGGGCCGCCCTTCGAGACGCCGCCTCCGGCGGCTCCTCAGGGACCGCCCTTCGAGACGCCGCCTCCGGCGGCTCCTCAGGGACCGCCCCTGCCGGGCACGACGGAACGGGAGCAGGACGATGAAGGACAAGCTCATGGACTTCGACGAGGCGCTCGAGCGCTTCGAGCCCGTCCTCGGCTTCGAGGTGCACGTCGAGCTCGGCACGCGCACGAAGATGTTCTCGGCCGCGCCGAACCCCGCGCACCCCGACTTCCACGACGTCGAGCCCAACACGCTCATCGACCCGCTGAGCCTCGGCCTGCCGGGCAGCCTGCCGGTCACGAACGAGCAGGCCGTGCGCTACTCGGTCTCCCTCGGCCTCGCGCTCAACTGCCAGATCGCGACGTCGTGCCGCTTCGCGCGGAAGAACTACTTCTACCCCGACGTGCCGAAGAACTACCAGATCTCGCAGTACGACGAGCCCATCGCGTTCGAGGGCGAGGTCGAGATCGAGCTCTCGAGCGGCCGCGTCATCACCGTGCCGATCGAGCGCGCGCACATGGAGGAGGACGCGGGCAAGCTCACCCACGTCGGCGGCTCCACGGGGCGCATCCAGGGCGCCGAGTACTCGCTCGTCGACTACAACCGCGCGGGCGTGCCGCTCGTGGAGATCGTCACGAAGCCGATCTTCGGCGCTGAGCACGACGCGCCGGAGATCGCGCGGGCCTACGTCGCGGCGATCCGCGACATCGTGCTCGCGCTCGGCATCTCCGAGGCGCGCATGGAGCGCGGCAACCTGCGCTGCGACGCGAACGTGTCGCTGCGGCCTCGCGGCCAGGAGCGGCTCGGCACGCGCACCGAGACCAAGAACGTCAACTCGATGCGCTCGGTCGAGCGCGCGGTGCGGTACGAGATCCAGCGGCAGGCGGCGATCCTCGCCGACGGCGGCACGATCACGCAGGAGACGCGCCACTGGCACGAGGACACCGGCACCACGAGCCCGGGCCGCCCGAAGTCGGACGCCGACGACTACCGCTACTTCCCGGAGCCCGACCTGCTGCCGGTCGAGCCGAGCCGCGAGCTCGTCGAGGAGCTGCGCGCGGCGCTGCCCGAGCAGCCCGTCGCGCGTCGCCGCCGGCTGAAGGCCGAGTGGGGCTTCACCGACCTCGAGTTCCAGGACGTCGTCAACGGCGACATGCTGCACCTCGTCGACGCGACGGTCGCCGCAGGGGCGGCGCCGCAGAGCGCGCGGAAGTGGTGGACGGGCGAGATCGCGCGCATCGCCAACGAGCGCGGCGTCGAGGCGGCGACGCTCGTCGAGCCGGCGCACGTCGCCGAGCTGCAGCGGCTCATCGACGACGGCACGCTGACCGATCGGCTCGCGCGGCAGGCGCTCGAGGGCGTCATCGCGGGGGAGGGCAGCCCCGCCGAGGTCGCCGAGGCCCGCGGCCTGCAGGTGGTCACCGACGAGTCGGCGCTCGTCGCGGCGGTCGACGAGGCGCTCGCGGCGCAGCCCGACGTGCTGCAGAAGATCCGCGACGGCAAGGTGCAGGCAGCCGGCGCCGTCATCGGCGCCGTGATGAAGGCGATGCGCGGCCAGGCCGACGCCGCTCGCGTGCGCGAGATCGTGCTCGAGCGCGCGCAGGGCTGATCCTGTCCGAGCCCGGATCCAAAGCCTGCACATAGCGCTCTCAGGCTATTTTCAGGACGATTGGTAGTCTCGAACTGGCCCCGCAGATGCGGGAACCCAGCAGTGCCGACCGCACCGCTGTGTAGAGAAGGGACCAATCACATGGGCATTCTCGGATGGATCGTCCTCGGCCTCATCGCCGGCGCGATCGCGAAGCTGATCCTCCCCGGCCGTCAGGGCGGCGGATGGATCATGACCCTCATCCTGGGCATCGTCGGTGCGCTGCTGGGCGGCTGGATCGGCTCGATGCTGTTCAACGTCGGCATCGAGGAGTTCTGGTCGCTCGAGACCTGGCTGGTCGCGATCGGCGGCTCGATCGTCGTGCTGCTGATCTGGGGACTCCTCACGAAGAACCGCGGCCGCACCCAGGCCTGACACACGACTGCACGAAGAGGGGCGGCCTGCGGGCCGCCCCTCTTCGCGTGTGCGCGTCAGGCCGGGACCGCCACGCGGGCGAAGGACGCGAGCTCGTCGACGTGATCGAGGTCGCGGAGGTCGAGCGTCTGCAGGTAGACGCGCTCGACGCCGTCCTCCGCGAGGGCGCCGAGCCGATCCTCGACCTCGGCCCGCGTGCCGGCGATGCCGTGCTCGCGGAGCTCCGCAGGCTCGCGCCCGATCGCCTCGGCGCGGCGGCGCACGGTCGCCTCGTCCTCGCCCACGCACGCGACGAGCGCGACGGAGCGCACGACCGGCCGCTCGCGCTCCTCGGCCTCGATCGCGCGGTCGAGCGCGGCGAAGAGCGGTCGGATGCGGTCGAACGCCGGGAAGGGCAGGTTGTGCTCGTCGGCGAACTGCGCCGCGAGCCGCGGGGTGCGCCGCTCGCCGAGGCCGCCGACGATCACCGGCAGCCGCTCCTGCTCGGGCTTGGGCAGCGCGGGCGAGTCCTCGAGCCGGTAGTGCTCGCCCTCGAACGAGAAGCGGGCACCGGCCGGCGTGTGCCACATGCCCGTCACGATCGCGAGCTGCTCCTCGAGCAGCCCGAAGCGCCGCTCGGGGAAGGGGATGCCGTACGCCGCGTGCTCCTCGGCGAACCAGCCGGTGCCGAGCCCGAGCTCCACGCGGCCGCCCGACATCTGGTCGACGTTCGCGACCTGCACGGCGAGGATGCCCGGCAGCCGGTAGGTGACGGAGGAGACGAGCGTACCCAGCCGCACCCGCTCGGTGTCCCGCGCGAGCCCCGCGAGCGACGTCCACGCATCCGTCGGCCCGTAGCCGGGATCGCCGTCGCCCATGCGGAGGTAGTGGTCGGAGCGGAAGAAGCCGTCGAAGCCCAGCTGCTCGGTGCGGAGCGCGACCGCGAGCAGCTCGTCGTAGGAGGCCCCCTGCTGGGGCTCGGTGAAGATGCGGAAGTCCATGTCAGACAGCCTAGGCGGGGCGCGACGCCGGCTGCCGAGTGGTGGATCGCCCACAAACGCCCCCGCCGCCGCGCGCCCAGGTGCCACGATCGGCCCATGGACTACGGCTACATGCTCGGCTACTGGAAGGCGGGGCCTCCCGCGGGCGCGCAGGAGGCGGTGCTCGAGGCGGAGCGGCTGGGCTTCGACTCGATCTGGACCTCGGAGGCGTACGGCTCGGACGCCTTCACGCCGCTCGCGTGGTGGGGCGCGACGACGTCGAGCATCAAGCTCGCGACCGGCATCGCGCAGCTGTCGGCGCGCACGCCCGCGTCGACCGCGATGACGGCGATGACCCTCGACCACCTCTCGGGCGGACGCGTCATCCTCGGCCTCGGCGTGAGCGGCCCGCAGGTCGTCGAGGGCTGGTACGGCCAGCCCTTCCCGAAGCCGCTCGCGCGCACGCGCGAGTACGTCGCGATCCTGCGGAGCATCATGGCGCGCCAGGCGCCCGTCACGGCCACGGGACCGCAGCTGCCGCTGCCGCGCACCGGGGAGGGCACGACGGGCCTCGGGAAGCCGCTCGTGTCGACCCTGCACCCCGTGCGCCCCCGCATCCCGATCCACCTCGCCGCCGAGGGGCCGCGCAACACCGCGCTCGCCGCCGAGATCGCCGACGGCTGGCTGCCGTTCCTGTTCTCGCCCGCGCACGACCGCGAGGCTCGCGCCCTGCTCGCCGAGGGCTTCGCGAAGCGCGACGCCGCGCTGCCGGATCCCGGCGCGTTCGAGGTGTCGGTGCCCGTGCCGGTCGTCGTCGACGCCGATGTCGAGGCCGCCGCTGACCGCTTGCGGCCCATGATCGCGCTCTACGTCGGCGGCATGGGGGCGAAGGGCGCCAACTTCCACCTCGACGCCGTCGCGCGGCTCGGCTTCGAGGCGGAGTGCGCGGCGATCCAGGAGCACTACCTCGCCGGGAGGAAGGCGGAGGCGATCGCGGCCGTGCCGATGCGGCTCATCGACGAGATCGCGCTCGTCGGGCCCCTCGACCGCATCCGCGACGGGCTCGCGCGGTGGGAGGAGTCGGTCGTGACACGGATCCTCGTGCAGGGCGATGTCGAGGCGCTCCGGGCAGTCGCGCGGCTGCGCGGCTGAACCGGCGCCGCGGCCGCCGGCGGCGTGCCCGCGCGCCGCTCGCGTGCCCCGATCCTAGGATCGACGGGTGCAGATGGACTGGGGCAGCTGGGGCGGCGACGTGCTCTCTGCGGAGGCGAAGGCGGCACGCACGCCCGCTCCGCCCGCCCGGGTCGAGGCGGTGCGCGACCTCGTCGTCGAGCGTCACGACGGCTTCGTCGGCGCCGTCGTGCGCGTGGAGGCGGGGCTCGTGCAGCTCGAGGACCGGCGCGGCAGGGTGCGCGCGTTCCCGCTGGGCCGCGGCTTCTTCGTCGACGGCGCAGAGGTCGAGCTCGTGCCAGCGGTCGCGAAGCAGGCCGCGCCGACGCGGACGGCGTCCGGCTCCCGCGCGGTGCACGGGCTCAAGGCGCGCGTCGCGCTGCCCAGCCGCATCCTCGTCGAGGGCGTGCACGACGCCGAGCTCGTCGAGCAGGTGTGGGGGCACGACCTGCGCGTCGAGGGCGTCGTGGTCGAGCCGCTGCACGGCGCCGACGACCTCGCCGACATCGTCGCCGCCTTCGCGCCGACGCGAGAGCGCCGGCTCGGCGTGCTGCTCGACCACCTCGTGCCGGGCTCGAAGGAGTCGCGCATCGCCGAGGCGGTCGCGCGCGGCCCGCACGGCGCGCACGTGCGCATCGTCGGCCATCCGTTCATCGACATCTGGCAAGCGGTCAAGCCCGCGCGGCTCGGCATCGCGGCGTGGCCGGACGTGCCGAAGGGCGAGGACTGGAAGCGCGGCACGCTGCGCCGGCTGGGGATGCCGCACGAGAGCCAGGAGGACGTCGGCCGGGCCTGGCAGCGCATCCGCTCGCGCGTGCGCGACTGGAACGACCTCGAGCCGGCGCTCCTCGGCAGGGTCGAGGAGCTCATCGACTTCGTCACCGCGCCGGCGCTCCCGTAGGGCGCGCGGCCGTGCCGGGTTCGCTACGCGATCGGCGGCACCTCGACGAACCCGGGCAGCTTCGGGTCGCGCCCGTCGCCGGAGGATCGGCCCGTGAAGCGGCGGCCGAGCCACGGCAGCACGAACTCGCGGTAGTAGCGCAGGTCGCGCCTGCCCTCCGCCGTCGTCGCGCTCGCCAGGTCGCGCCACGCCTCCGGCGCGGGATGCCCGAGGGCGCGCAGCACGTTGCGCGCGACGTGCGCGTGCCCCGCGGCGTTGAGGTGCAGGCGATCGACCGACCAGAAGCGCGGCGCCCGCAGCTCCGGGTCTGCCCAGTTGTCGACGTAGGGCGCGTCGAGCGCTCCGACGTGCGCGTGGAAGGCGCGGGCGAGCGCGTCGCCGCGGCGCTGCATGACGGCGCCGATCGGCATGACCTCGCTCGGGTTGCCGCCCGAGAGCATCACCGGCCGGATGCCCGCGGCCGCGATGCGTCGCGCGGCGTCGGCGAGGCGCGCCGCGACGTGGTCGATCGAGACGCGCGGGCGCAGGATGTCGTTGCCGCCGCCGTTGATCGAGATCGCGTCGGGCGCGAGCGCGATCGCCGCGTCGAGCTGCTCGTGCAGGATCCCGGCGAGCTTGCGGCCGCGGATGGCGAGGTTGGCGTAGCGCACGGGCGCGCCCTGCGCCGTCGCGAGGCCGGCCGCGACGAAGTCGGCCCAGCCGCGCACGCTGCCGTCGGGCAGCTCGTCGCCGACGCCCTCGGTGAAGCTGTCGCCGATCGCGACGAAGGACTCGATCCGCTGCACCGCACAAGCCTACGTCCCCGGCGGGCGAGCGGACCTCGATCCGCCACGCGGACCCCGGGGCTCGGGTCCGATCGGGGGAGCGGGGTCCGCCGGGCGAGCGGCAGGTCGGGAAGCGGAATCGCGGGGCAGATGCGGGCAGGAGGCGCCGGACGGCCCGCGGCCGGGCTAGACTGCCCGAGACACGGGAGTCCGGTGCGCCGGGCTGAGAGGAAGGCCGAAGCCTTCGACCGTCGAACCTGATCTGGATCATGCCAGCGCAGGGAGACACCATCGCCCGTGCCATCACACCGAGTGGAAGGCACCTCATGACCGCAACTGCCCCATCCGTCGCGCCCGCGCGCCGCTCGAGCCGCTGGCGCGTCGTCGACATCGTCGTCGCCGCCGTGCTCGGCGTGGCCACCGGCCTCCTGTTCGTGCTCTGGAACGGCGTCGGCTACGTCTGGTTCAGCGCGATGGACGCGCTCACGCCGGGCTTCGGCGGCATCGCCGTCGGCATCTGGCTCATCGGCGGCGTGCTGGGCGGCCTCATCATCCGCAAGCCCGGCGCCGCGCTCTTCGTCGAGGTGCTCGCCTCGGTCGTCTCGATGCTGCTCGGCAGCCAGTGGGCGATCGAGACCGTCTACTCCGGCATCGCGCAGGGCCTCGGCGCCGAGCTCGTCTTCCTGCTGTTCGCCTACCGTCGCTTCGGCCCGCTCGTCGCGGTGCTCGCCGGCATCGGCGCGGCCGTCGCGGCGTGGACGCTCGAGCTGTTCACCTCCGGCAACCTCGCGATGAGCGGCGAGTTCCTCGCGATCTACCTCGCGTGCGTCGTCGCCTCCGGCGCCGTGCTCGCGGGCCTGCTCGGCTGGCTGCTCACGCGCGCGCTCGCCGCGACGGGCGTGCTCGACCGCTTCGCCTCGGGGCGCGCGCGGCGCCGGTGACCGGATCGCGCATCCGCGCGCGCGACTGGGGCTGGCAGCACGCGGGCCGCGACGCGCCCGCCGTCGCCGGGCTCGACCTCGACGTCGAGCCCGGCGAGCGCGTGCTGCTGCTCGGGCCCTCCGGCGCCGGCAAGTCGACGCTCCTGTCGGCGCTCGCCGGCGTGCTCGGCGGCGAGGAGGAGGGCGACGAGTCGGGCGAGCTCCGCGTCGACGACGCGCACCCCTCGAGCCGCCGCGGCATCGCTGGCCTCGTGCTGCAGGATCCGCAGGCGAACACGATCATGGAGCGGGTCGGCGACGACGTCGCCTTCGGCTGCGAGAACCTCGCGGTGCCGAGGGCGGAGATCTGGCCGCGCGTGCGGCACGCGCTCGACGCGGTCGGGCTCGACGTCGACCTCGACCGCTCCACCGCGGCGCTCTCTGGCGGGCAGCGGCAGCGGCTCGCGCTCGCCGGCGCCATCGCGATGCGGCCGGGGCTCATCCTGCTCGACGAGCCGACCGCGAACCTCGACCCGGCGGGCGTGCTCGAGGTGCGGGATGCCGTGGCTCGCGTCGCGCGGGAGACGGGGGCGACGCTCGTCGTCGTCGAGCACCGCGTCGAGACGTGGCTGCCCGTCGTCGACCGCGTCGTCGTGCTCGCGCCCGGCGGCGGCGCCGTCGCCGACGGCGCGCCTTCGGCCGTGCTCGACGCCCACCGGGACGAGCTCGCGGCGGGCGGCGTGTGGGTGCCAGGACTTCCCGTCGAGGTGCCGCGCGGGGCGAGGCGAGCGGGCGGGCCGCTGCTCGCGCTCGACGGCGTGCGCGCGGGCCGCGGCGGCGTGCCCGTGCACGAGGCTGTCTCGCTCGAGGTGCGCGCGGGGGAGGCGCTCGTCGTCACGGGCCCCAACGGGGCGGGCAAGTCGACGCTCGCGCTCACGCTCGCGGGACTCATGCCCGCGGTCGAGGGGCGCGTGCGCGCGACCGAGGCGCTGCGGGCACCGGGCTCCGGCACCTCGCCCCTGCGCGAGGCCGATCCGCTGCGCTGGCGCCCGAAGCAGCTCGCGACCCGGATCGGCACGGTCTTCCAGCAGCCCGAGCACCAGTTCGTCGCCTCGCGCGTGCGCGACGAGGTCGCGGCGGGGCTGCGGGCGCAGGGGCTGCCCCGCGCTGACATCGAGCGCCGCGTCGACGAGCTGCTCGCCGCGCTCCGGCTCGACGCGCTCGCCGACGCGAACCCGTTCACGCTCTCGGGCGGCGAGCAGCGGCGGCTCTCGGTCGCGACGGTGCTCGCCCCGGCGCCGCGCATCATGGTGCTCGACGAGCCGACCTTCGGGCAGGACCGCCGCACGTGGCAGGAGCTCGTGCGACTCATCGCGGCGCTCGTCGACGAGCGCGGCTGCGCCGTCGTCGCCGTCACGCACGATGCCGACGTCGAGCGCGTGCTCGGCGACCGCAGGCTGCGGCTGGGGGCGCCGTGAGGTCTCGAGCGCCCTCGCGGCCGACGGCGCTCGATCGCGTCAACCCCGTCACGCCGTTCGCCGCGGCGGTGCTGTACTCCGTGCCGATGCTGCTCACGATCGACCTCGTGACGGCCGCGGTCGCGCTCGGCGCGTGGCTCGCGGTGCTCGGCGCGGCCGGCATCGGCCCGCGCACCGTGCTGCGCCGCTCGTGGCCGCTGCTGCTCGCGGCGCCGCTCTCGGCGGTCAGCATGCTGCTCTACGCCGAGCCCGGCGGGCGCATCCATGCCGAGCTCTGGCTCGCGATCGTGAGCGACCGCTCCGTCGAGCTCGCGGCTGCGATCGGCCTGCGCGTGCTCGCGATCGGCGTCCCGATCCTCGTCGGGCTCGCCGGCCTCGACCCGACCCGGCTCGCCGACGGCCTCGCGCAAGTTGCGCGGCTCCCGCACCGCTTCGTGCTCGCTGCGCTCGCCGGCGTGCGCCTGTTCGGCGTGCTGGGGGAGGACTGGCGGCAGATCGCGCTCGCGCGGCGCGCGCGGGGCCTCGGCGACACGGGCGCCGTGCGCCGAGCGCTGCAGGCCGCGTTCGCGCTGCTCGTCGTGGCCCTGCGGCGCGGCGGCACGCTCGCGACGGCGATGGAGGCGCGAGGCTTCGGCGGGCCGCAGCGCACGTGGGCGAGGCCCTCGACGCTCGGCCGCGCGGATCTCGTGCTGCTCGTCGTCACCTTCGCAGTCGTCGCGCTCGCGATCGGCACCTCCCTCGCGACGGGCTCCTTCCGGCCGCTGTGGGAGGGCGTGCGGTGATCACGATCATCGACGGGCGCTCGGGCGCCGGCAAGACCCGGCTCGCAGCGCAGCTCGCGGCCGAGACCGGCGCGCGCGTGATCCACATGGACGACCTCTACGCCGGCTGGCACGGGCTAGCGACCGGGTCGCGGCTGCTCGAGCGGGGCATCCTCGCGCCGCTC
This sequence comes from Agrococcus sp., assembly GCA_031179215.1. Lineage (GTDB taxonomy): Bacteria > Actinomycetota > Actinomycetes > Actinomycetales > Microbacteriaceae > Agrococcus. The sequence goes on along the minus strand of JAPSIA010000004.1, from coordinate 28,712 downwards.
GCGGCGGGTCGGCCCGCGCGCTGGCGTCGCTGGGACTGGGCGGTCGGCGACTGGGGCGTCGAGGACGCCGCGGAGCCCGGCGCGCCGCTCATCGTCGAGGGCTGCGGCTCGCTCACGATCGCCTCGCGTGAGCACGCGAGCCTCGCCATCTGGCTCGAGGCGCCGGAGCCCGTGCGTCGAGCGCGCGCCCTCGGACGCGACGGCGACGACTCGTGGTGGACCCTGTGGCGCGAGCAGGAGGATGCGCACATCGCCGCGAACGATCCCGCGGCGCTCGCGGACGAGGTGCGGTCGACGTCGCCCAGCAGCTAGGCCCAGCCGAGCTCGTGGAGCTGCGCGTCGTCGATCCCGAAGAAGTGCGCGATCTCGTGCACGAGCGTCGTGCGCACCTCCGCCCGCAGCTCCTCGAGCGAGTCGGCGCCCTCGAGATGCGGCACGCGGTAGACCATGATGCGATCCGGCAGCTCGCCGAAGCCGTAGTGCCCGCGGTCGGTGATGGCGACGCCCTCGTAGAGGCCGAGCAGATCCTCGTCGGGGTGCTCGTCCTCGACGAGGAAGACGACGTTGTCGAGCCCCTCGACCATCTCGTCGGGCAGCTCGTCGAGCACCTCGGTCACGAGCCGCTCGAAGGCAGCGGCGTCGAGCTCGACCATGCCGCCCCTCCCGTCGATCCGCCACGGCGACGATACCGCGACGCCGACTGAGGGCATCCTCACCCGCTGCTAGCGTCGAAGCACCATGAGCATCGCCGAGCGACCCGCGCGTCCGTCCCGCCCGCAGCACGTGCTCGAGGTGCTCGGCACCGAGCGCATCGCGCCGAGCCTCGTGCGCGTGCGGCTCGGCGGCGGCGGCTTCGCGACGTTCGAGCCCAACGCGTGCACGGACGCCTACGTGAAGCTGCTGTTCGTCAAGCCGGAGCTCGGCCTCGAGCCGCCGTACGACCTCGCGGCGCTGCGCGAGTCGCTCGATCCCGACGACAGGCCGGTCACGCGCACCTACACCGTGCGCGAGGTGCACCACGACTCCATCGCGATCGACTTCGTCGTGCACGGCGACGAGGGGGTCGCGGGCCCCTGGGCGGCGCGCGCGCAGCCGGGGGAGCGCATCGCCCTGCACGGCCCCGGCGGCGGCTTCGCGCCCGACCCGAGCGCCGACTGGCACCTGTTCGCCGGCGACGAGTCGGCGCTGCCCGCCATCTCGCGCGCGATCGAGGCGCTGCCCGCGCACGCGCGGGGCGTCGCGCTCGTCGAGGTGCGGGATGCCTCGGAGGAGATCGCGATCGACGCGCCGACGGGGGTCGAGGTGCGGTGGCTGCACCGCGGCGAGCCGAGCCACGGCAGCGTGCGGCTGCTCGCCGAGACGGTCGCGCAGCTGTCGTTCCCGGCGGGGCGCGTGCAGGCCTTCGTGCACGGCGAGCGCGAGTCGATGAAGGCGATGCGCGACGAGCTGTTCGGTCGGCGCGGCCTCGAGCGCGGGCAGGTCTCGCTGTCGGGCTACTGGGCGCTCGGCCGCACCGAGGACCGCTTCCAGGCCGAGAAGCGCGATCCGGTCGGGCAGATCCTGCCGCCGGAGCGCGTCGCGAGCTGAGCCCGCGGCGCGCAGGCGCCGCTCACCGCGCGAACAGCAGCAGCCCGAGCGATCGCGGCGTCGAGTAGCCGGCGTGCTGCGGCGGGAGGCCCTTCGTGATGAGCTTCCACCGTGCGTGGGCGAGCTGCGCGCGGTAGGCCTCGCGCACGACCGCGTCGTCGATCGCCTCGAGGCCCGGCTCGGCGGCGGCGAGGATCGCGTCCGGGGTGAGCTCGATGTCGAAGCCCCGCCGCGCCGCGACCGCGTCGCCGAGCGCCGCCGGCCCCGCGGGCACGTCGTCGGGCGAGCCGAGCAGCCGAGCCGGCGCTGCCTCGGCGTCGTCGAGCGGGCCGCCGAGCGCCGCGAGGCGGCGGTCGAGCGACGCCGCGTCGAGGGATCGGCCCGCGCCTTCGAACGGCATGAGCGCGGCCTCGCGGTGCAGCAGCGCCAAGAGGTCCGTGATGCCGCGCACGCGGTCGTCGAAGGCCGCCGACGCCCGATCCTGGCGCGGCGGCCGGTCGTCGCTGCGGCGGTGCCCCACGATCGCGAGGGGGAGCTGCTGCAGCAGGCGCACCCCCGTCATGTGCAGCGCGATGTGGCCCGCGCCGTGGAGGCCGTTGCGGTAGCCGGCGTAGTGCAGCTCGGAGGCATCGGACCACGCGGGATCGGCTCCGATCGCCCGCATCCCCTCGGCGAGCTGTGCGCGGAGCGCGGCGAGCACGGCGGGCTCGACCTCCAGCCCGGCGAGCATGCCCTCGAGGTCCGTCCAGCCCCAGCCGCCCTTGAGGACACCCGCGCCGAGCCCGGTGAGGGTCAGCTCGCGCGGAGCCTTCCGCACCGACGTCCACGGCATGAGCCGGTCGTAGATGCCCAGCAGGCTCGCGGCCCAGATCGCGACCGGGTTCACGCCGAGGTCGAGCGGCTCGCCGGCGGCGGGCTGCTCGTTGAGCGGGAAGCCGAAGCGCTCGGCGAGCAGCGTCGCGATGCGGTGGTCCTCCGCTTGCGCCGCCACGGTCGAGGACGAGCTCACGTGGATGCCCTCGATCGCGCCGCTGCGCAGCGCGCCCGCGAGGATGACGCGCGAGTCGTAGCCGCCGGAGAGCTGCAGATCCGTCCACCATCCCGGGATCTCCGCGAGGGCGGCGGTGGCGCCCGCGACGAAGCCGGCGGCCGAGCGCAGCGCCCGCTCCGGCTCGGCGTCGCCGTCGACGATGCGCTCGGCGAGGGGCTCGCCGTCGACCCGAGCGCTCGTGCGCAGGCCGAGCCGGATCTCGAGGCCCTGCCCCGCGGGGACCCACTCGATCTCGCGGATGAGGGTGCCGGGCGAGAGCTGCTGCGCCGCGACGCTGTTGAGCACCGACCGGGCCAGCAGCGCCTCGCGGTGCGGCGTCGACCGCAGCCCGAACGCGCGGCGCAGGTCGTCGAGCACGAGCAGCGAGTCGGATGCCGCGACGAAGCCGGGGCCGGCGGTGTGCATGAGCGCGGCGCTGCCGAAGGCGTCGTGCCGAAGGCGCACGCGGTGGCGATCCCAGGCGACGAGCAGGAACTCGCCGGCGACCCCGTGCTCGTCGAGCGGCCGCGGCAGCTGCAGCCAGCCGTCGACGCCGAAGGCGATCGCCCGGTGCTCGGGCGAGAGCGCGGTGCCGCGGAAGTAGGTGCCGCCCCGCACGCTCCGGTCGACGTCGCGGCTGACGATCGTGAGGCTGCGCCTGCGGTCGAGCTCGACCGTGCGGCGCTCGGAGGCGGGACTCGCGTGCGCGTCGAGCCAGCCGCCGAGCGTGCGACCGGCGGAGCGGTCATGCACGACGACGAGCGAGTTCACCACGCCGCCAGCCTACGGACGGGCCCGGCGGTGCTCGGCGGACACGCGCGGCAGCCAGGAAGGGCCGAGGCGCAGCGAGACGGGTGCGCGCGAGCGCCCGCCGCGCGAGGATGGCCGCATGACCGATGACCCCATGGAGGCAGCGATCCTCGCGCTGCTCGCCGCCCGCCGCCCTGGAGCGACGATCTGCCCGAGCGATGCGGCGCGCCGGGTCGCCGGCGACGACGAGGCGCAGTGGCGCCCGCGCATGGATGCGGCGCGCGCCGCGGCGGCGCGACTCGTCGCTCGCGGCGAGGTGGTCGTCACCCAGCGCGGCGAGGTCGTCGACCCCGCGCTCGCGCGCGGGCCGATCCGCATCCGCCGCTCGGAGACGCGAGAAGGCCCGGAGGATCCCTCCGGGCCTTCTGTCGGGGTGAGTAACGGGGCTTGAACCCGCGACCTCCTAGACCACAACCAGGCGCTCTACCAACTGAGCTATACCCACCATGCGTGCGCGCTGCGCAACCATGACAGTGTACGACATCCGGCGGCTTCTCGCCGCATCGGTCGTTCAGGCGGGCAGATGCCGTCCGAAGTCCTCCACGACCTTGGCCGAGATCTGCTGCAGCTCCTCGCTCGCGCGCCCCGGCGCATCCGTGAAGACCGCGGCGCGGTAGTAGCGCAGCTCCCGGATCGACTCGAGGATGTCGGCGAGCGCCCGGTGGCCGCCCGCCTTCTCGGGGCTCTGGAAGTAGGCGCGGGGGAACCAGCGGCGAGCGAGCTCCTTGATGCTCGAGACGTCGATCGAGCGGTAGTGCAGGAAGCCGTCGAGCGCGGGCATGTAGCGCGCGATGAACATGCGGTCGGTGCCGATCGTGTTGCCGCCGAGTGGCGCGGTGCGCTCGAGCGGCACGAAGCGCTGCACGTACTCGAGCACGCGCAGCTCGGCGTCGGCGAGGCTCACGCCGTGCGGGATCTCGGCGTCGAGGCCGCTCGTCGCGTGCATCTGGCGCACGAAGTCGCCCATCTGCGCGAGCGCGGCATCGCTCGGCCGGATGACGATCTGCAGCCCTGGATCGAGCACCTCGAGCTCGAAGTCCGTCACGACGACCGCGATCTCCACGAGCTCGTCGACCGTCGGATCGAGGCCCGTCATCTCGCAGTCGATCCACACGATCCGGTCAGCAGCAGCCACGGCGAGAGTCTATGCCGACCGGTCGCGGCCAGCCGCGCGAGCGGCGCTCAGGCGACGGCCGCGAAGAGCGCGTCGGGGTCGAGGTCGGCGAGCGTCGCGAGCGTGCGCTCGGCCGGCACGGGCGACGACGGCAGGTGCGTCGTGAGGAACCACAGGCGAGCCCCCGCAGCGGTCGCCGAGCGCGCACCGGAATTCGAGTCCTCGAAGGCGATGCACGCCGTCGCGTCGGCGCCCAGGCGTCGGATGGCGGCCGCGTACGGCTCGGGGTCAGGCTTGTCGCGCTCGACGTCCTCGCGCGAGATGGCGAACCGCAGCGCGCCCTCGGGTGCCGCCTCGAGCAGCGCACGAGCGTTCCCGCGCGTCGCGTTCGTCACGAGCGCCGCGGGCACGCCAGCCTCGGCGACCCGTTCGAGCAGCGCGCGAGCGCCGGGCAGCCAGGGCACGTCGGCGCGCACGCGCTCGGCGACGGTCGTCGCGACGGTCTCGATGATCGTCGGCCGGTCGAGCGCGACGCCGCGCTCGCGCATGCGCTCCGCCCACTCGGCCATGGGCCGACCCGTCGTCCAGTGCGCGTCCTCCGCCGTCCACTCGATGCGGTGGTGTCGGGCCAAGGCGCGCATCTCCTCGTGCCACACGGGCTCGGAGTCGATGAGCGTGCCGTCCATGTCGAACAGGAGCGCACCGGTCATGCAGACAGCCTGCCATCTCGTGCGGAGCCCGTTGCATGCCGGGCGCTGCCGCTCCCATTGCGGAAGCGGACCGCTCGGGCTCGAGGAAGGACTTGCAGTGGCGAGCGCGTCGCTCTCGGCCGCCCTCCCCGCGCCGGTGACCCAGGCGGCCGCCGAGCCCACTGGGCGCCAGCACGCAGTAGATTGGCTTGGCCCCCGTAGCTCAGCGGATAGAGCAGAGGCCTTCTAATCCTTTTGTCGCGGGTTCGACTCCCGCCGGGGGCGCGGTGCTCCGAGCGAGGCGGAGCCTCTCAGGGATGTCCGTGGCGCCTCGTACCATCCGGCCATGAAGCGCTGCGCGCGGTGCCGGGCGGAGAAGCCCCTCGACGAGTTCAACCGCAGCCCCCGCAACAAGGACGGCCGGCACTCGTACTGCCGCGACTGCCAGAAGGCGCACTACCGGGACAACGCGGTCCGGCACAAGTCCAACGTGCGCCGCACGAGCAGGCGCCGACGCCAGCAAGCGCTCGACGCGATCATGGCTCGGTTCTCCGAGGGCTGCGTGGACTGCGGCAGCACGGACATCCGCGTGCTCGAGTTCGATCACGTCCGCGGCGCGAAGGTCGCCAGCGTCGGCAGCATGGTGCGAAGAGGGCGCGCCCTGGCCGCGATCCAGCTGGAGATCGCGAAGTGCGACGTGCGCTGCCGGAACTGCCATGCGATCGTGACGATCGAGCGCAGGGGCTCGTCGTGGCACGACGCCTACCTGATGCGGTGATCGGATCGACGACCGTAGGCTGTCGGGGTGCTCCACTCCCTCCTCCTGACCGCCGCGGCCGACGACGAGCTCACGGGGGTGGCCGGCTGGGCTGTCGGGCTCATGGAGGCGATCGGCGCCCCGGGAGCGGCGGTGGCGATCGCGGCCGAGAACCTCTTCCCGCCGATCCCGAGCGAGATCATCCTGCCGATCGCGGGCTTCTCGGCCGCGCAGGGAGCCTTCACCGTCGCGGAGGCGATCATCTGGACGACGATCGGCTCGGTCGTCGGCGCCCTCGCGCTCTACCTGCTCGGCCGCCTGCTCGGCCACGAGCGCCTCGCCGCCATCGCGCGCCGCATGCCGCTCGTGCGCGCGAGCGACATCGACAAGACCACCGCGTGGTTCGCGAAGCACGGCTGGAAGACGGTGCTGTTCGGCAGGTTCCTGCCGATCTTCCGGAGCCTCATCTCGATCCCGGCGGGCGTCGAGCGGATGCCGGTGCTGCTCTTCCTCGGGCTCACGGCGGTCGGCTCGGCCATCTGGAACACGATCTTCATCCTGATCGGCGTCGCGCTCGGGCGGGACTTCCACGTGATCGAGCCCTACATGGACGTGCTCCAGTGGGTCGTGATCGGCGCCGTCGTGCTCGCGATCGCCGTCTTCGTGGTGCGTCGGATGCGCTTGAACCACGCAGAGGGGAAGCACCTCCTCCACGGGGAGTGACGCCCCGGAAGCTCCGCCAGATCGGTCGGGAATGGATCTCGCACGCGCTACGTTGTTCGAATCCGAAGGACTTCCGACGACCGAAAGGGATGCATCCATGCTCCAGAACCTCCCCGGCTACCAGCCCGGCACCTACGTCATCGACGGCTCGCACTCCAACGTCACCTTCTCGGTGCGCCACATGATGGTCGCCAAGGTGCGCGGCGAGATCGAGGGCCTCGAGGGCACGATCGTGCTCGGCGAGAACCCCGAGGAGTCGTCGATCACCGCGACCGTCGACCCGTCGACGATCAACACGAAGAACGCCGACCGCGACGCGCACCTGCGCTCGAACGACTTCTTCGCGACCGAGGAGCACCCGGAGTGGACGTTCGTCTCGACCGGCGCGCGCGTCGAGGGCGACGACCTCTTCATCGACGGCGACCTCCAGCTGCGCGGCGTCACGAAGCCCGTCTCGCTGCTCGTGGAGTTCGGCGGCATCGGCCCCGACACGTGGGGCAACACGCGCGCCGGCGCCTCGGCCCGCACGCGCGTCAAGCGCAGCGACTTCGGCATCAGCTGGAACGTGGCGATCGAGACCGGTGGCGTCATGCTCTCCGACGACGTCGACATCGAGATCGAGATCTCGGCGATCAAGCAGGTCCCCGCGACGGTCTGACCCCGCGGAGCACTCGCTCCCGCACCGAGGAAGCGGGGCCGCGGCGAACGCCGCTGCCCCGCTTCGTCGTCCCGCGACCGGCATCGCGGCGGGCGTCAGGGCCGCGTGAAGCAGCTCAGGGCGTCCTCGAGCGACCAGCACGTGCCGATCGGCAGCATCGCGGTGCCACCGGGGAGGAGCCGGCGCGCCTCGAACGCACCGCCGCTCACGCCGTCGACGCGCGCGATGTAGCCGAGGGCGAGGCCCGATGCGCTCGTGACCCGCCAGAGGTCGTCGCGCACGCGACGCGTGCGCACGTGCGGTGCCGCCGGCGCGGTGCGCCGCTGGGTGCTGGTCATGATGGCCATCGGTGCTCCTCTCGGTGCCTCCGACGCTACGGCGGGCCACCCACACCGACGCGGCGGAGAGCGGCGACCACTAGGCTGGGGGCATGCAGGAGATCGTGCTCGCCGGTGGTTGCTTCTGGTGCCTCGACGCCGCCTACCGCGTCGTCGACGGGGTCGAGGAGGTCGTCTCCGGCTACACGGGCGGCACGGTCGCCCACCCGAGCTACGAGCTCGTGTGCACGGGCTCGACCGGGCACGCGGAGGCCGTGAAGGTCGTCTACGACGAGTCGCGGCTGCCGACCGAGGTCGTGCTCGACATGTACTTCACGATGCACGACCCGCGGCAGCTCAACCGGCAGGGCAACGACATCGGCACGCAGTACCGCTCGGCGATGTTCTACCGAGACGACGAGGAGCGCGCGCGCTTCGAGGCGGCGATCGATCGCGCGAGCGAGTGGTGGCCGGGCGACATCGTCACGACCCTGGAGCCGCTCGGCGAGTTCTACCCGGCCGAGGAGCACCACCAGGACTTCTTCGCCAAGAACCCCACGCAGGGGTACTGCCTCGCGGTCGCGCAGCCCAAGGTCAACAAGATCCGCGCCGGCTTCGCCGACTACCTGCGCGTCTGACGTTCTCTCCACAGCCGGGCCGTCGCGCTCGGCGGCGCCGCGCGCCCGCCGGGCATGCTCGCCCGCATGAACGATGCAATCACCGTCGTCGGGTCGCTCGCGGCCGACCCGACGCTGAAGTCCGTCAACGGCGATCAGGTCGCCGAGTTCCGCCTCGGCTGCACCGCTCGCCGGAAGGAGGGCGAGACGTGGGTCGACGCGCACACCAACTGGTACGGCGTCGAGGCATGGGGCGGCTTCGCCGACCACGTGCGCGCGTCGCTGCGCAAGGGCGACCTCGTGATCGTCTCCGGCAAGCTCAGGATCGACCAGTGGGAGTCCGGCGACAAGCGCGGCACGAGCGTGCGGATCCGCGCCGAGCACGTCGGCCACTCGCTGCGCGTCGGGCCGACGACGCGCGCGCGGCGCGGCGGGCCGGTCGAGGCGAGCGGCGACGCGCAGCGCCCACCCGAGCAGGCCGAGCCGGAGTCGGCGGCCGCCGGCCCGGCGCCCGACGCGTGGGCCGACCCGGCGGCGGCCATGGCCTTCGGCACGTGAGTCGGGCCGCTCTCGTGGGACGGGTGGGCGGTCGCGCCGGGCGGGCGAGGTCCTCGCCCTAGACTGGGAGCATGGCCGAGTACATTTTCTCGATGGTCCGCGCCCGCAAGACGGTGGGCGACAAGGTGATCCTCGACGACGTCACGACCGCGATCATCCCCGGCGCCAAGATCGGCGTGGTGGGACCGAACGGCGCGGGCAAGTCGACGATCCTCAAGATCATCGCCGGGCTCGACACGCCCTCGAACGGCGACGCGAAGCTGACGCCGGGCTACTCGGTGGGCATCCTCATGCAGGAGCCCGAGCTCGACGAGTCGAAGACCGTGCTCGAGAACGTGCAGGGAGCCTTCGGCCACCTCACGGCCAAGATCGAGCGCTTCAACGAGATCTCGGCCGAGATGGCGAACCCCGACGCCGACTTCGACGCCCTCATGGCCGAGATGGGCACGCTGCAGGAGGAGATCGACGCGGCCGACGCGTGGGACCTCGACTCGCAGCTCGAGCAGGCGATGGACGCGCTGCGCTGCCCGCCTGGGGACTGGCCGGTCACGAACCTCTCCGGCGGTGAGCGCCGTCGCGTCGCGCTGTGCAAGCTGCTGCTCGAGAAGCCCGACCTGCTGCTGCTCGACGAGCCCACCAACCACCTCGACGCCGAGAGCGTGCTGTGGCTCGAGCAGCACCTCGCGAAGTACCCCGGCGCCGTCATGGCCGTCACGCACGACCGGTACTTCCTCGACCACGTCGCGGGCTGGATCTGCGAGGTCGACCGCGGGCGCCTCTACCCCTACGAGGGCAACTACTCGACCTACCTCGAGAAGAAGGCCGAGCGCCTCCAGATCCAGGGCAAGAAGGACGCCAAGCTGCAGAAGCGCCTCTCGGAGGAGCTCGAGTGGGTGCGCTCGAACTCGAAGGGCCGGCAGGCGAAGTCGAAGGCCCGCCTGGCGCGCTACGAGGAGATGGCGGCCGAGGCCGAGCGCACGAGGAAGCTCGACTTCGAGGAGATCCAGATCCCGCCGGGCCCGCGGCTGGGTTCGGTCGTGCTCGAGGCGAGCGACCTCGTGAAGGGCTTCGGCGACCGCACGCTCATCGACGGGCTCTCGTTCACGCTGCCCCGCAACGGCATCGTCGGCGTCATCGGCCCCAACGGCGTCGGCAAGACGACCCTGTTCAAGACGATCGTCGGCCTCGAGCCGCTCGACGCGGGCGATCTCAAGATCGGCGAGACCGTCAAGCTCAGCTACGTCGACCAGAGCCGCGCGAGCATCGACCCCAACAAGAACCTGTGGGAGGTCGTCTCCGACGGCCTCGACTACATCCAGGTCGGCAACGTCGAGATCCCGTCGCGCGCGTACGTGAGCCAGTTCGGCTTCAAGGGGCCCGATCAGCAGAAGAAGGCCGGCGTCCTCTCCGGCGGTGAGCGGAACCGCCTGAACCTCGCGCTCACGCTCAAGGAGGGCGGCAACCTGCTGCTGCTCGATGAGCCCACGAACGACCTCGACATCGAGACGCTCGGCAGCCTCGAGAACGCGCTGCTCCAGTTCCCCGGCTGCGCCGTCGTCATCACCCACGACCGGTGGTTCCTCGACCGCATCGCCACGCACATCCTCGCCTACGAGGGCACCGACGAGGACCCCGCGCAGTGGTACTGGTTCGAGGGCAACTTCGAGGCGTACGAGCAGAACAAGGTGGAGCGGCTCGGCCCCGACGCGGCGAAGCCGCACCGCTCGGCGTACCGCAAGCTCACGAGGGACTGATGCGCCTCGCGGTGCCGGTGACGGTCCGCTGGTCGGATCTCGACGCGTACGGGCACGTCAACAACGCCTCGCTGCTGACGCTGCTCGAGGAGGCCCGCGTCGCCGCGTTCTGGGCGGGCGGGCCGGAGGGCTCGCCCGCGACCGCGATCATCGACGCGGGACCCGGTGCGACGAGCGTCACCGTCATCGCGCGGCAGGAGGCGGAGTACCTGGCGCAGATCCCGCACCATCGCGAGCCGATCCTCGTCGAGACCTGGATCGGGAACCTCGGCGGCGCGAGCATGCTCGTCTGCTACGAGGTGCACGCGCCCGACCGCTCCGAGCTCTACGCCCGCGCGGCCACGACGGTCGTGATGCTCGATGCGTCGACCGGGCGGCCGCGGCGGCTCACCGACGCGGAGCGCGCGGCGTGGGAGCCCTACCTCGAGGAGCCGGTGACCTTCCGCCACGGCTGACGCGCCCGGGTAGGCTGGAGGGGCAACGATGCCATCCGGATGGAGGATCCCGCCATGACCGACACCGCCGTCGAGCCCGAGCAGCAGGAGACCGAGGGGACCGGCGAGCGCCCGGCGCCGCACCGCATCCCGCACTGGATCGGCGGGCAGCGCCGCGAGGGCGGCGGACGCACCGCGCCCGTCTTCAACCCCGCGATCGGCCAGCCCGTCTCCGAGGTCGGCCTCGCGAGCGCCGACGAGACCGCGGAGGCGATCGCGACGGCGAAGGCCGCGTTCCCCGCGTGGCGCGACCTGTCGATCGCGAAGCGCCAGGCCATCATGTTCCGGTTCCGCGAGCTCATCGTGCAGCGCAAGGACGAGCTCGCGGCGATCGTCACGCGCGAGCACGGCAAGGTGCACTCCGACGCGCTCGGCGAGATCGCGCGCGGCATCGAGGTCGTCGAGCTCGCGACGGCGTTCCCGCTGCTGACGAAGGGCGAGTACTCCGAGAACGCCTCGACCGGGGTGGACGTGTACTCGCTGCGCCAGCCGCTCGGCGTCGTCGGCATCATCAGCCCGTTCAACTTCCCGGCGATGATCCCGCTGTGGTTCGCGCCGGTGGCGCTCGCCGCCGGCAACGCCGTCGTCATCAAGCCGAGCGAGAAGGATCCCTCCGCGTCGATCTTCATCGCCGAGCTCTTCCAGGAGGCGGGCCTGCCCGACGGCGTGCTCAACGTCGTGCACGGCGACAAGGAGGCGGTCGACACGCTCCTGACGCATCCGCACGTCGAGGCGATCTCGTTCGTGGGATCGACGCCCATCGCGCAGTACGTCTACGAGACGGGCTCGAAGCACGGCAAGCGCGTGCAGGCGCTCGGCGGCGCGAAGAACCACATGCTCGTGCTGCCCGACGCCGACCTCGACGTCACCGCCGACGCGGCCGTCAACGCGGGCTTCGGCTCCGCGGGCGAGCGGTGCATGGCGATCTCGGTCGTCGTCGCCGTCGAGTCGATCGCCGATGAGCTCGCGGCGAAGATCGCCGAGAAGATGGCGACGATCCGCACGGGCGACGGCACGCGCGACAACGACATGGGCCCGCTCATCACCGGGCAGCACCGCGACAAGGTCGCCGGCTACATCCAGACGGCCGCCGACGACGGTGCCGCGGTGGTCGTCGACGGGCGCGACCCCGAGGTCGACGGCGACCCCGCCGGCTTCTGGCTGAAGCCCACGCTCCTCGACAACGTGCCCACCGAGTCGACCGCGTATCAGGAGGAGATCTTCGGGCCGGTGCTCTCGATCGTGCGGGTGCAGTCGTACGAGGAGGGGCTCGAGCTCATCAACGCCAACCCCTTCGGCAACGGCACCGCGATCTTCACGAACGACGGCGGCGCCGCGCGCCGGTTCCAGAACGAGGTGCAGGTGGGCATGGTGGGCATCAACGTGCCGATCCCCGTGCCCGTCGGCTACCACTCGTTCGGCGGGTGGAAGCGCTCGATCTTCGGCCAGGGCAAGGCCTACGGCAAGCACGCGTTCGAGTTCTACACGCGCGAGAAGGTCGTCACGAGCCGGTGGCTCGACCCGAGCCACGGCGGCCTGAACCTGGGCTTCCCGCAGCACGACTAGGCCAGGCAGCACCGGGGCCCGGACCCTCGCGGGCCGGCCCCGGTGCGGCTACGCCGCTCGGCGGACGGCCATGATGAGCGACGTGCCGAGCTCGCCCGTCGCCGGGTTCACCTCGTCCTCGACGAAGCGGCCCTCCAGCGCCATGCCGATGCGCTCCGCGACGCGCCGCGAGGCGACGTTCTCCTCGTCGAGCTGCGCCGTCACGCGGTGCGCCCCGGCCGCGAAGCACAGCTCGAGCGCGGCTCGGGCGGCCTCGGTCGCGATGCCCTGCCCCTGCGCGTCGGCGGCGATCATCCAGCCGAGCTCCGCCTGGCGGCTGCCGAGGCTCGTGATGCGCAGCATGAGGTCGCCGACGAGCTGCCCGTCGAGCTCGATGCCGAGCTGCACCGCGTCGCCGTCGCGCAGGAACACCGGCGCGCCGCCTGCCGTCCACGCCATGAGCTCGGCCTCCGTCTGGTCGCGCGTGTAGGTCCAGCGCCGCTGGCCCGGGGCGTTGCGGTACGCGCGCACGGCATCGATGTCTCCCGGGTGCAGCGTGCGCAGCACGAGGCGCTCGGTGCGCAGCGGCAGCGCCGAGCGCACGACGCGCATCGCCTCGGCGGGCGCGATGGGCTGCACGGGCATCGCCGTCACCGCCCGTCCGCTGCGGTGTCCTCCTGGGGCACGCGCACCATGCCCTCCTGCGCGACGGTCGCGACGTGCGTGCCGTCGGCGGTGTAGATGTGGCCGTGGCCGAGCCCGCGACCGCCGCCGGAGGAGCTCGTCTCGAGCTCGAGCAGCAGCCACTCGTCGACGCGCGCGGGCCGGTGCCACCACAGCGCGTGGTCGAGGCTCGCGGCCTTGAGGCCCGGCGTCGTCCACGCGGCGCCGTGCATGCGCACGATCGGCTCGAGCATCGCGTAGTCGGAGAGGTAGGCGAGCGCCGCGCGGTGCAGCGCGTCGTCGTCGGGCAGCCGATCCTTCGCCTTGATCCAGACGTGCTGCTTGCCGTCGCGCGGGCGCGAGGGGTCCGGCAGGTAGATCGGCCCCTCGACGTGGCGGATGTCGAAGGGGCGGGCGATCACGGCTCGCGCCTGCGGGTGGCCCGCGTAGGGCGCGAGCAGCTCATCCGAGCTCGGCAGCTCCTCGGGGCCCGGCAGTCCCTGCGGCATGGGGTGCTGGGAGCTCGGGCCCGCGTCGACGTCCTGGAACGACGCGATCATCGACATGATCGGCACGCCCTGCTGGTAGGCCTGCACGCGACGCGTCGAGAACGAGCGGCCGTCGTGGATGCGCTCGACGGCGAACGTGATGGGCAGCTCGGTGTCGCCCGGGCGCACGAAGTAGCCGTGCACCGAGTGCACGAAGCGCGCCTCGGGCGTCGTGCGCTGCGCCGCCACGACCGCTTGCGCCATGACCTGGCCGCCGAAGACGCGACCGTAGGGCATCGGGTGGCTCGTGCCGGTGAAGATGTCCTCGCTCGTGCGGGCTCCCGTGTCGGTGAGCGCGAGCGTCTCCAGCAGGATGCGGATGCGATCGGTCATGCCGGTCCTCTCGACGAGCGTCGCCCCGATCGGGGCCGCTCTAGTCTAGAGAGCGCATGCACGCCATCCTCGCCCTCGACGAGCGCGCCCGCGCCGACCTCGTCCTGCTGCTCGACCGCGCGGCCGTCTTCGGCGACGGCACCGTGCGCCTCGCCGCCGACGGCGACGTCGCGCTCGTCACGACCCCCATGACCGCCTCTGCGGGCCTGCTCGACACGGGTCCGACGGTGCTCGTCGCCCGCGCGGCCCGGATGCGCGGGCCCGCGCGCTTCGACGGCGTCGTCGCGCTGCCCGCGCTCAAGGACGCCCTCGTGCAGGGCGCCGACATCGAGGTGCCCGACGCGGTGGGCCGCCCGGCGTGGGCCGCGGTCTCGCCGCCGAGGTCGGGCTGGATGCACACGGGCGACGTGGCAGCGGCCGTCGTGCGCGAGCTCGCGACGCGCGCCGCGGCCGATGTCGAGGAGGCGCTGCCGCGCTCGCCGGGCGAAGCCGTGCGCCGGCGAGCGGAGCGCGCGGTGTGGTCGCGCACCGTCGACCCGAGCGGGCTCACCGCCGGTCAAGCGGCAGCGCTCGTCGCGATGCGCTTCCTCGGCGACGCCCCGGTGCGCGTGACGGAGGCGGGCGGCTGGATGCGCGCGTCGGGCCACGCGGGCGAGGTGCTCGCGCGCTAGCCGCGCTCGGCCGCGCCGCGCGCGGCCCGCTCGACGAGTGTGAGCAAGCCTGCTGGCACGATCTCGAGCGCGGGGTCGTCGAAGCGGTCGGGCGAGAGCCACCACACGGGATGGCCCGCATCCGTCGTCGGCGGGAGCGCGGCATCCGCCTCGACCGCGGCGGAGAGCACGTGCACGAGCTCGTGCAGCTCGCGGCCCGCGAAGGCGAGCCGGTGCTCGAGGACGCCGAGCGGCGCGACGTCCGCGATCGCGACGCCGAGCTCCTCGCGCAGCTCGCGGACGACGGCATTCGCCGCGCCCTCGCCCGGCTCGATGCCGCCGCCCGGTGGGCGCACGAGCGTGCGCGGCCGGCCGCGGCCCGCGGTGCCGGGCTCCACCGCGCTCGTGACGAGCAGGGCGCCGTCGGCACGGCGGATGACGGCGATCGCGATGGGCCGCGGAGCGCTCACAGCACGTCGAGCTCGGGGATGGCCGCGAGCTCCTTCGCGAGCCCGCCGCCGTTGGGCGACCACACCCACGGGTGCATCGAGCGCGTCTCGGAGTGCTTGCGGCCACCGGCGAGCACCGCCTCCTGCGTCGAGAGCTCGCGGATCGCGACCGCCCGCACCGACCGCGGGTGCGCGCTCGCGAACTCGCCGTAGATCTCCTCGTCGTGCTGGCCGTCGTCGCCGACGAGCAGCCACGCGATGTTCGGGAACTCGCGAGCGAGGCGCCGCAGCTGCGCGCGCTTGTGCTCGCGGCCCGAGCGGAAGATGCGGTCGGGCGTCGGTCCCCAGTCGGTCAGCAGCATGCTGCCGGCGGGGTAGAGGTTGCGCGAGAGGAAGCGCGTGAGCGCGGGCGCCGCGTTCCACGCGCCCGTGGAGAGGTAGACGAACGGGCTCAGCGGATGCGCCTTCGCGATCCGCTCGTAGAGCACGGCCATGCCGGGCACGGGCTGGCGGCCGTGCTCGTCGAGCACGAACGCGTTCCACGCCGCGAGCAGGGGGCGGGGGAGGGCGGTCACCATCACGGTGTCGTCGATGTCGCTCACGACGCCGAAGCGGGTCTCGGGGTCGACGATGAACACCGGCGCGCTCACGGGCGGGCTCCCGGCGACGCTCAGCGTGATCTCCTGCCACCCCGGCTCGAGCGCGCTCGGCACGATCGCGTCGACGATGCCGCCGCGGTCGGCGATCGCGACGTGCCGCTCGCCGTTGGCCTCGACGGTCACCTCGGCGTCGTTGAGCGCGAGCGAGGTGAACGAGCGCCAGCCGCGCACGTTCTCGTAGTGCACGCTGCGCTCGGCGCCGGGCTCGACGAGCAGCACGCGGGCGAGCACGCGCACCCAGCCCTCGCCGCCGTAGCCGGGGTAGGTGACGATCGCGGGGAGGCGGCCGGAGCGCAGGGCGCCCGCCTCGCGGTGCTCGTGGATCCAGTCCTCCACGCGAGCGGCGGTGTGCTTGATCCGCTCCGGGATGCGCGCGAGCGGATCGAGCTCCTCCATGCGTGACCTCCCGAGCCGTGGACGCCCCTCGACCCTACTGGCTGTGCCCTGGTGCGACGGCTAGAGCGGGTTGCGCGGCGCGATGAGGCCCTCGCCCGTCTCGCGCACGCTGCCGACGCGCGCATCCACCGCGTGCATCGAGAGATCGGCGACCGCCTCGGGAGCCTCGGCGACCACGGCCTCGAGGGCCGCCTCGCCGTCCTCGTCGGGATCGAGCCACGCATCGCGCATCTCGGGCGTCACGAGGAGCGGCATGCGCTCGTGGATGCCGGCGAGCTCGCCCGCGGCGGCGGTCGTCAGGATCGTGGTCGAGAGCAGCCACGCGCCGTCCGGCTGCTTCCACCAGGCGTAGAGCCCCGCGAACGAGATGGGCGCGTCGCCGTGGATGTAGTGCGGCGTCTTGCGATCCCCCTGCCGCTGCCACTCGAACCAGCCGTCGGCCGGCACGAGCGCGCGGCGCTCGCGGACGCCGTCGCGGAACATCGGCTTCGACGCGGCCGTCTCGCTGCGCGCGTTGAACGCCCGAGCGCCGACGGAGACGTCGTCGGCCCACGTCGGCACGAGGCCCCAGCGCGCAGCCTCGAGGCGTCGGATGGGCGGGCTCGCGTCGCGCGGGCGCGGCTCGACCACGATCGGCACCGTCGTCGTCGGCGGGATGTTCCAGTTCGGCTCCGGGAGCCCGTCACCGGACTCGTCGACCTCGAACAGCGCCACGAGGTCGCTCGCGGGGGTGGCCATGACGTAGCGTCCGCACATGCCGAGAGCCTCTCACCTCTCACGGCCAGAATGCGAGATGATGGGGGCATGAAGGAACGCAGCCTTGCAGGGTCCACGGTGACCGTGCGTCATGAGCCCGTGCAGGCACGCGCGGCGCAGCGCATCGAGGCCCTGCTGGACGCGGCTGCCGCCGTGGTCGTCGAGCACGGGATCGAGCACCTCACGACGGCGCTCGTCGCCGAGCGCGCCGGCGCATCCATCGGCACCGTCTACCGGTACTTCCCGGACCGCGTGGCCGTGCTCGTCGCGCTCGCAGAGCGCAACTTCGAGCGCATGCACCTCGCGGTCGGCCGCGTGCTCGCCGCGACGCACGAGACGTGGCCCGAGGTGCTCGAGGCGGTCGTCGAGGCGATGGTCGAGACGTTCCGCGAGGTGCCCTCGTTCCGCGCGCTGCGCTCGGGAGAGGGCCTCGACCTCGGCGCCCAGGACCGCGAGCCGATCGTGCCCCAGTACGTCGCGGAGGTCGCCGTCTACCTGCGGGAGCGGTGGGGCATCGAGGTCGACGACGAGAGCCGCGAGCGGCTCGAGCTCGCGATCGGCGGGCTCGACGCGCTCGTCACGTACGCGTTCCTCCACGACGCCGACGGCGACCCCCGCTACCTCGCGATGGGGCTGCGGATCGCGCACGAGCAGCTCGAGCCGGTCTTCGCCGCGGTTGACTGACGACGAAGCGGTCGACCGCGGCCGCGCGAGCGGCGCGTCGGCGTCGCCCCGCCGATCTCACTCGTGCGGCTCGTCGCGCATGTGGCGCGCCTCGAGGCGGCCGATGAGTCGCTTGGCGATCCAGACGAGCACGACGAAGCCCGCGATCACGGCGACGAGCACGTAGCCCGCGCCGTGCAGCCGGTCGGCGAGCTCGCGGTACGTGCCGCCGGCGAGCCAGCCCGCGGTCGCGTAGGCGCTCGCCCACACGATGCACGCGGGGATCGTCCACGCCAGGAAGCGCCGGTAGGGCATCGCCGAGGCGCCCACGATGAGCGGCACGAGCGAGTGCGCGACGGGCAGGAAGCGCGAGAGGAAGATCGCGGGGCCGCCTCGGCGCGAGAGGTAGCGCTCGGTGCGCCGCCACCGCTCCGACGCGCGCGGCCAGCGGCGCTCGAGCCACCGGTCGATCCTGGGGCCGAGCCAGTGGCCGATCGCGAAGCCGATCGTCTCGCCGCACAGCGCGCCGACGACGGTCGCGCCGATGAGGGCGAGCCACCACGGCCACTGCTCGACCGCGAGCGCGGCCACGATGACGATCGTGTCGCCCGGCACCGCGAGGCCCAGCAGCACGCTCGTCTCGAGCAGCATCGCGAGCCCCGCGAGCAGCGTGCGCAGCAGCGGGTCGACCGAGCCGACGGCGTCGAGGAAGTCGCCGATGACGTCGTCGATCACCGCGGGCGCTCGCTCGGCGCTCGCTCCGCCGGCGCGCGGTCGGCGGATCCGCGGTCGACCCGTGCGCGCTCGGCGGGCGCTGCGCGGAGCGCCTCGAGGCGCTCCTGCCACGCGGCGGCGCGCGTCGGGGCCGCGACCTGCGGCCCGCCGACCCAGCGAGTGACCCCGCGGATGCCGCGCAGCGCGTTCGCGAGCCACACCTCCGCGCCCTCGAGCTCGGCGGGCGTCGCTCGCTCCTGGCGCACCGCGACGCCGTCGATCCGCGCGACCTCGGCGATGACCGCCGCGGTCACCGACGGCAGGTGCGGGATGCTCGCGTGCGGCACGCACAGCGCGCCGTCCCGCCACCACAGCACGGCGGAGCGCGCGCTCTCGACCACGAGCCCGTCGACGAGGATCACCGGCTCGACGGCTGCGCCCGCCAGCTCGGCGTGCTCGGCCTGCAGCGCCCCGAGCGCCTCGAGGTCGGGCCCCTTGCGCAGCGGCAGCGAGCGGGGATCGCGCGCGGCCGTCACGACCTCGACCGTCGCGGTCCGCTCGGGCGCGGGGCGCACGCGCAGCCGGATCCCGCTCGGCGTCAGGTCGAGGCGCGGCGACCAGCGGCCCTCGGCGGGCACGTGCGCCATCGCGTGCCGCGCGGCCGTAAGCGCGTCGAGGCGGTCGCCGCCCGCGGCGACGACCGCATCCGCGAACCGCAGCCGATGCCGGTCGAGCGCGAGCACGCGGCCGTCCTCGACGAGCCACGAATCCGCGGCGAGCGTGGGGCCGACGGGCTCGTCGGTGGGCTCGAACCGAGGGTGCGACCACGCGCGCGCGCCATGAGTCCCGCTCATAGGATCGAGCCTATGCCCGCGACCTCTGCGCCGCTCCTGCCGCATCTCGGGGCGCGCTGGGCGCACGCGGTCGAGACGACGCCCGAGGCCGCCTTCGCCGCGCTCGAGGCCGCGGGGGGCGACGTCGTCTGGCTCGACTCCTCATCGCGCGGCGCGCACGTCATCGGCGTCGGCGAGCACGTGCTCGTCGTCCGCGAGGGCGCGGCCCTGCTCGACGGCGAGCCCGTGCCGGGCGACGCGCTCGAGGCGCTCGAGGCGGCTCGCGCCTCGCTGCCGGGGCCGTGGGTCGGCTGGCTCGGCTTCGAAGCGGGCGTGCGGATGCTCGGCCTCCGGCCGGCGGGGGATGCGCCGGCCGGCGCGTCGCGGTTCCCCGAGGCCGCGTGGCTGCTGCTCGAGCGGTGGGTCGTCATCGACGGCGACGAGGCGCAGCTGCAGTCGCGCGACGGCGCGCCGTGGGCGCTCGAGCCCGTGCCGCCACAGCCCGCGTCGACGCGCACGGTGCAGCCGTCGGCGCTGCGCTGGCGCGACGACGACGCCGGCTACGCCGCGAAGGTCGAGCGCTGCCGCGCGCACATCCGCGACGGGGACTCCTACGTGCTGTGCCTCACGACCGCGATCGAGGCGCCGCCGATCGACGCGATCGCGACGCACGCGCGACTGCGCGCGGCGAGCCCCGTGCACCACGGCGGCCTGCTGCGCATCGCCGGCGCGACCGTCTCGAGCGCGAGCCCCGAGACGTTCCTGCGCGTGCGCGACGGCGTCGCGACGACGCGACCGATCAAGGGCACGCGCCGCCGCGGCGCCGAGGACGACGCGGCGCTCGCACGCGAGCTGCACGAGAGCGAGAAGGAGCGCGCCGAGAACGTCATGATCGTCGACCTCTGCCGCAACGACCTGCAGCGCGTGTGCGCGCCGGGCTCGGTCGAGGTCACGCGGCTGCTCGAGGTCGAGTCGTACCCGACGGTGCACCAGCTCGTCTCCACCGTGCAGGGGAGGCTGCTGCCGGGCCTCGGGCCGCTCGACGCCGTGCGCGCGCTCTTCCCCGCCGGCTCGATGACCGGCGCGCCGAAGCGGCGCACCGTCGAGCTGCTGCGGGGGCTCGAGGATGCGGCGCGAGGGGTCTACAGCGGCTGCTTCGGGCTCGTCGCGGACGAGTCGTGCGAGCTCGCGATGGTGATCCGGAGCGTCGTGGCCGACGACGAGGGCGCGCACATCGGGGTCGGCGGGGGAGTGACGGCGCTCTCGGATCCCGCCTTCGAGGTCGAGGAGCTGCACGTCAAGGCCGCGGCGATGCTCGCCGCGCTCGTGCCCCGCTGAGGGCTCAGCGGGGCAGCGACTCGGCGAGCTCGACGAGCTCGTCGAGCTCGACCGTCCAGCCGGCGGCGAGCGAGCGCAGCGCCTCGCGCCGCGTCGCGTCGTCGCCCTCGAGCGGGAAGCCCGACTCGACGAGGTGCACCTGCGCGCAGCCGTCGATCTCCCGCAGCGTCACCTCGACGAGCGAGGCGCGATCCGAGAGGATCCCCTCCGCCCACTCGAACGAGAAGCGCGAGGCCGGCTCGACCTCGCGGATGCGCGCCGCGAGCACGACCTCGCCGGTCCACGCGAAGCGCCCCATCGCGCCGGGCGCGATGCCGTCGGGGAACGCGGCGATGTCGCCGAGCCAGCGCGCGAGCAGCTCGGGCTCGACGAGGCAGCGCCACACCGTCGCGACCGGGGCATCGACGGAGACGATGCGCGTGACGCGCGACGCGGGCACGTCGACGGTCGCTGGCGGGTTCTCGAACTCCGGCACGACCACCTCCTCGACGCTCGTGCACGATTGTGGCACGACGCATCCCCATCGCACCGCCGCCTAGACTTGAGAGCTGCACGTGCCGCCGACGGCCGCCGCATCCCAGGAGCATCTGTGACCGACGAGACCTACGACTTCGCCCGCATCCAGCAGCGTTGGCTGCCCGTGTGGGACCGCATCCGGCCCTTCGCGACGGACGACGAGACCGACGCGCGCCCTCGCAAGTACGTGCTCGACATGTTCCCCTACCCCTCGGGCGACCTCCACATGGGCCACGCGGAGTCGTACGCCTACGGCGACGTGCTCGCGCGCTACTGGCGCCAGCAGGGCTTCAACGTGCTCCACCCGATCGGCTGGGACTCCTTCGGCCTGCCCGCCGAGAACGCGGCGATCAAGCGCGGTGCGGACCCGGCGGCGTGGACGAACGCCAACATCGAGCAGCACAAGCGCTCGATGCGCCAGTACGCGACCGCGTTCGACTGGGACCGGATCCTGCACACCTCCGACCCCTCGTACTACAAGTGGAACCAGTGGCTCTTCCTCGAGCTCTACAAGGCGGGCCTGGCCTACCGGAAGCCCTCGAACGTCAACTGGTGCCCGAAGGACCAGACGGTGCTCGCGAACGAGCAGGTCGTCGACGGCCGCTGCGAGCGCTGCGACACCCCGGTCGTGAAGAAGAAGCTCACGCAGTGGTACTTCAAGATCACCGACTACGCCGACCGGCTGCTCGACGACCTCAACCAGCTCGAGGGCCGCTGGCCCGAGAAGGTGCTGCGCATGCAGCGCAACTGGATCGGCCGCTCCGAGGGCGCGGAGGTCGAGTTCGAGATCGAGGGCCATCCCGGCAGGGTGCCGGTGTTCACGACGCGCCCCGACACGCTCTACGGCGCGACGTTCATGGTCGTCGCCCCCGACTCCGACCTCGCGGCCGAGCTCGCTGCGGGCGCGGACGCCGACGTGCGGATGCGGTTCCAGGCGTACCTCGACGAGGTCGGCCGGATGACCGAGATCGATCGCCAGAGCACCGAGCGCGTGAAGACGGGCGTCGACCTCGGTCGCGTCGCGATCCATCCCCTCACCGGCGAGCGCATGCCGGTGTGGGCCGCCGACTACGTGCTCGCCGACTACGGCCACGGCGCCGTCATGGCCGTGCCCGCGCACGACCAGCGCGACCTCGACTTCGCGCGCGCGTTCGACCTGCCGGTCAGGGTCGTCGTCGACACGAGCGCGCCCGTGACGGGCGTCATGCCGACCATCCCGCTCGACGAGGACGGCCACGCCGTGCTGCCGGATGAGGTGCCGATCGTCGACCCGAAGGTCACGGGCGAGGCGCTCACCGGCGAGGGCCGCATGGTCAACTCGGGCGAGCTCGACGGGCTCTCGACGCGGCACGCGATCGCGCGCTGCGTGCAGCTGCTCGAGGCGAAGGGCGTCGGCCGCGCCGCGAAGTCGTACCGGCTGCGCGACTGGCTCGTGAGCCGGCAGCGCTACTGGGGCACGCCCATCCCCATCATCCACACGAGCGACGGGCAGGAGGTGCCGGTGCCGTTCGAGCAGCTGCCCGTCACGCTGCCCGACTCCGCGGGCCTCGACCTCACCCCGAAGGGCACGAGCCCGCTCGGTGCGGCCGAGGAGTGGGTCACCGTGCCCTCGCCGATCGACGGCTCGCCCGCGAAGCGCGACGCCGACACCATGGACACCTTCGTCGACTCGTCCTGGTACTACCTGCGCTTCCTGAGCCCCAACGACGACACGCAGGCGTTCGACCCCGCGCAGGTGGAGCGCTGGGCACCCGTCGACCGCTACGTCGGCGGCGTCGAGCACGCGATCCTGCACCTGCTCTACGCGCGCTTCATCACGAAGGTGCTCTTCGACCTCGGGCACGTGCCGTTCACGGAGCCCTTCGAGTCGCTCCTGAACCAGGGCATGGTCATCCTCGACGGCTCGAAGATGTCGAAGTCGAAGGGCAACCTCGTCACGCTCTCGGAGGAGCTCGAGCAGTACGGCGTCGACGCGGTGCGGCTCACGATGTCGTTCGCGGGTCCGCCCGAGGACGACATCGACTGGAAGGACGTCTCGCCGACCGGCGCGCAGAAGTTCCTCGCGCGCGCCTGGCGGCTCTCGAAGGAGCAGCTCGCGAAGCCCGGCACCGACCCGAAGCCGGGCGACCGCGGCCTGCGGCGCGAGACGCACAAGTTCCTCGCGGATGCGCCGGGCCTCATCGAGGGGCTCAAGTTCAACGTCGTCGTCGCGCGCCTCATGGAGCTGACGAACGCGACCCGCAAGGCCGTCGACTCGGGCCCCGGCGCCGCCGACCCCGCGGTGCGCGAGGCCGTCGAGACGATCGCGCTCGGCCTGTCGCTCTTCGCGCCGTACACGGCGGAGGACATGTGGGCGAACCTCGGCTTCGAGCCGTCGATCGCGAACGCGGGCTGGCGCAAGGCCGACCGCTCGCTGCTCGTCGAGCAGACCGTCACGGCCGTCGTGCAGGTCAACGGCAAGGTGCGCGACCGGGTCGACGTGCCCGCCGACATCGACGACGCCGACCTCGAGGCGATGGCGCGGGCGCTCCCCGGCGTGCAGCGCGCGATCGGCGACGCCGAGATCCGCAAGGCGATCGTGCGCGGGCCGCGGCTCGTGAACTTCGTGATCTGACCCGCTCGTCGCGACGGACGGGGCGCGGGCGGCCGAACCCCGCTCGCGCCCCGTCCGTCGCGGTGCTCGCGTCGCGCGCGCCGCCGTCCACAGCCGGGCGCGCCTCCTCGGCGCCGCCCGCCGCATCCGCCCTACCGTGCTCGCCATGGCCGGAACGGATGCGCGGTGGCGGCTGGGCGCGGGAGCCGCCGTGCTGCTCGTGCTCGGCGCGGTCGCCGGCGGCGTCGCGCAGGGCATGGTCGCCGACGCGCAGCCCGCTGCCGTGCTGCCCACCCCGGTCGCGAGCGCGGCCGCGGAGCTCGTGGTCGACGTGCAGGGCGCCGTCGTCGAGCCGGGCGTCTACCGGCTGCCGCAGGGGTCTCGCGTGCTCGACGCGCTCGCGAGGGCGGGCGGCACGGCCGAGGGCGCGGCGGCGGGCGCGCTCAACCTCGCGCGAACCCTCGTCGACGGCGAGCAGCTCGTCGTGCCGACCGTCGAGGAGCAGGCCGCGGCAGCGCAGGCGCGCGAGGAGGCGGGCGGCACGGGCGCGCACGGCGCGGGTGCGGGCGGTCTCGTCTCGCTCAACCGCGCGGATCAGGCGGCGCTCGAGTCGCTGCCGCGCGTCGGGCCCTCGCTCGCGACGGCGATCATCGCGCACCGTGACGAGCACGGGCCATTCACCGACATCGCGCAGCTCGACGACGTGCCCGGCATCGGCCCTGCGCTGCTCGCGTCGCTCACGCCGCTCGTGTCGCTGTGAGCGGGGGAGGGCGCTGATGCGCGACCTGCGGCTCGCGCTGCCCGTCGCGATCGCGTGGGCGACGCTCGCCGCGCTGAGCCCGCACGCGAGCCTGCTGGGCGCCGCCACTGTCGGCGCTGCGGCCATCGGGCTCGCGGGGCTGCTCGTCGCGCAGGTGCTCGGACGCCGCGGGGCCGCCGGCGCTCCTTCGCCGGCGTCGGCGCACTTCGCTGGGATGCGCACGCTCGCCCTCGGCGCGGCCCTCGCGTGCCCCCTGCTCGCCGGCGCCGACGCGGTCGCGGCGAGCCGGCTCGACGAGTGCGAGTCGGTCACGCTGCTGCTGCTCGGTGAGACCACGCCGACCGAGGTGCTCGTGACGGGCTGCGACGGCGCCGCCCTGCCCGCGATCGGGGCACGCAGCGCCATGCTGCTGCGCGCCGAGGCCCCGCTCGCCATCGGCGGCACCGGCGTGGGCGCGTGCGACGCGTGGCTCGACGGCTCCCGCTGGCTGCTCGCATGCGCCGAGCTCGAGGTCGCGGAGCCCGACGCGTGGGCCTCGTGGGCCGCGCCGCTGCGCGACGGCCTCCTGCACGCATCCGCCCAGCTGCCGGGGGCCGGCGGCGAGCTGCTGCCCGGGCTCGCGATCGGCGACGAGCGGCGCGTGAGCGCGCAGCTGCGCACCGCGATGCTCGACACGGGCCTCTCGCACCTCACCGCCGTCTCAGGCGCGAACTGCGTCATCGTCGTCGGTGCGGCGTTCCAGGCGGCGGCGGCGCTCGGCGCGCGGCGCGGGCTCCGGGTGGCGTCGGCTGCGGCGGCGCTCGTCGCCTTCGTGATCCTCGTCACGCCCGAGCCCTCGGTCGTGCGGGCGGCGACCATGGCCGCGATCGGCCTCCTCGGCATCGTCACGGGCCGCCGCGCGGGCGCGCTCGCGCTGCTCTCGCTCGCGGTGCTCGTCGTGCTGGCCGTGCAGCCCCAGCTCGCGACGAGCGCGGGCTTCGCGCTCTCGGCGCTGGCGACGAGCGGGCTCATCGTGCACGGCCGGTCGATCGCCGGCGTGCTCGCGAGGTGGCTGCCGATGCCGCTCGCGGCGCTCGTCGCGGTGCCGGTGGCCGCGCAGCTGTGGTGCCTGCCCGTGCTCGTCGCTCTCGACGCGCGAGTGAGCGTCGTGTCGGTGCTCGCGAACCTCCTCGCGGGCCCTGCCGCCCCCGCCGTGACGATCGTCGGCCTGGTGGCGTGCCTCGCCGCGCCACTCGCGCCGGCGGTGGCCGTGGCCCTCGCGTGGGTCGCGTGGTTGCCGGCGGCGTGGATCGCGCACGTCGCGCTGGTGGCGCAGCAGCTGCCCGCGGCGCAGCTTCCGTGGCCGGCCCCGCCGTGGGGCGTCGTCGCCGCATCCGCGATGCTCGCGCTCGTCGCGGTCGCGCACGCTCGCCGGCGGCTCGCCCGAGGGGTCGCGGCGGCGCTCGTGCTCGCGCTCGTCGTCGGCCTCGGCGCGGCGTGGCCGGCGATCAGGCTCGGGGCGCTCGCCGACTGGCGCATCGCGCAGTGCGACGTCGGGCAGGGGAGCGCGACCCTCGTGCGCCACGCCGGCGCGGTCGTGCTCGTCGACGCGGGGCGGGAGCCTCCGCTCGTGCAGCGATGCCTCGACGTGCTCGGCGTCGAGCGCGTCGACCTGTTCGTGCTCACCCACTTCGACGTCGATCACTCGGGCGGCTCGCCCGCCCTCGTCGGCCGCACGGGACTGCTCGTGCACGGCCCGCTCGACGAGCGCGCCGTGCCCGTCGTCGAGGCCCTCGCCGCAGGCGGCGCGGCGACAGCGGAGGCGCGCCGGGGGGACGCGTGGCAGGTCGGTGCGATCCGCGTCGAGGCGCTGTGGCCTGTCGGCGACCTCGAGCCCGGCAACGACGCGAGCGTCGCGGTGTCGATCGACCTGCCCGACGCTGCCGCGGGCGGCGCGGGCGGCGCGGGCGGCGCGGACGGCGCCGGACGGGGGGCGGTCGGGGGCGGAGCAGCGGCGCCCGGCGCGCTCGAGCTCGTCGTGCTCGGGGACCTCGGCGCCGAGTCGCAGTCGCGGCTGCTCCGCGCGGGCGTCCCTGCGGCTGCGGTCGTGGTCGTCGCGCACCACGGGTCCGCCGATCAGCTGCCGGCGCTCTACCGCGAGATCGGTGCCGTCGCGGGCCTCGTCGGTGTCGGGCCCAACGACTACGGGCACCCGACCGAGGCATCCCTGCGCATCGTGCGCGAGGCCGGCGGCATGCCTCTGCGCACCGACGAGCTCGGCACGATCGCGCTCGCGGTCGATGCGAGCGGCGTCCGCGCCTGGTCGGAGCGCCCTGCGTCGGCCGGGGTGGGCGGCCCGCCGTAGGCTGGAGCCATGGCGGCGAGCATCCCCAAGATCGGTTGGGACCAGGTCTCTCCCGCGCCGGTCGTGCTCGTGTTCGGCAAGGAGTCGTTCCTCGCCGACCGCGCGCTGCAGCGGCTGAGGTCGCTGCTCGTCATGGAGGACCCCGAGCTCGAGGTCTCCGACCTCGACGCGGGCCAGTACACCGACGGCGCGCTCGAGCTCATCGCGAGCCCGTCGCTGTTCGACGAGCCGCGCCTCGTGCGCGTCGCGAACGGCGTCAAGGCGACGGATGCGTTCATCGCCGACGCCCTGCGCTACCTCGCCGCACCGGTCGACGGCACGACGCTCGTCATCCGCCACGACGGCTCGACGGTGCGCGGCAAGAAGCTGCTCGACGCGATCCGCTCGACGCCCGGCGCGCTCGAGGTCGTGTGCCAGCCGCTCGGCCGGGGCGAGCTCGTGCCGTTCGCGCGCAACGAGCTGCGCCTGCTCGAGCGCGAGGCGACCCCCGGCGCGATCGCGGCGCTCGTCGACGCCTTCCACTCCGACATCGCCGAGCTCGCCAACGCCATCCGGCAGGTCGCGCTCGACACCGAGGGCCCCGTCACCGAGCAGGTCGTTCGCACCTACTACGCCGGCCGCGTCGAGACGACCGCGTTCGCCGTCGTCGACGCGGTGGTCGCGGGCGACACCGCGAAGGCGCTCGTGACCCTCCGGCAGGCCATCGCGACGGGAGCGGATCCCGTGCCGATCGTCGCCGCGTTCGCGATGCGCTTCCGGCAGCTCGCGAAGGTCTCGGGCGTCTCGGGCGGCGGAGCGCAGGTCGCGCGCCAGCTGGGGATGCAGGACTGGCAGCTGCAGAACGCGCGGCGCGACCTGCGCGGCTTCACCGATGCGACGCTGTGCGACGCGATCGAGGCGATCGCGCGCGCCGACCACGCGGTGAAGGGCGCGGAGCGCGACCCGCACTTCGCGGTCGAGCGCCTCGTGCGGCAGCTCGCCGAGCGCCGCGCCGCCTAGCCCCCGCCGCCTCCCCACCTCGAGTGGCGCCTCCCAGCATCCATCGGCGACTCTCCACATCGAGTGGCGCCTGCTGGCATCGAATGGCGCCTTGCAGCATCGAGTGGCGCCTCTCCACGTCGAGTGGCGCCTTGCAGCATCGAATGGCGCCTTGCAGCATCGAGTGGCGCCTTTCAGCGCGCGTGCCGAAGGCCGCCCTCGGCGCACCCCCGCAGGATGCGCTCCCGCGCCTTGGCAACACCCGCCCGATCAGGGAAGCCGTCACTCGATGTGGAGAGGCGCCTACAGATGCCGGCGAGCGCCAAAGGACGCCGGGAAGCGCCAACCGATGCTGGAACGCGCCAACGGGCAGTGGGAGGCGCCAATGGATGCAGCGAGGCGCCACTAGGCGGCCGGAGGCGCCAATGGGCGGCGGGAGGCGCCATCGGATGCCGGCAGGCGCCACTCGATGCCGGGAGGCGCCACTCGATGCTGGGAGGCGCCAATGGATGCCGCGAGGCGCCCCTGAGCGGCGGGAGGCGCCAATGGGCGGCGGGAGGCGCCAATGGATGCTGGGAGGCGCCACTCGATGCTGGGAGGCGCCGCTCGATGCTGGGAGGCGCCGATGGCTGGCGGGAGCCGCCAGAGAGCGGGCGCGCGGGCGAGGCGCGCGGGCCAGCCCGGCGCGCACGCGAAGGAGGGGCCCCGGCCGGGACCCCTCCTTCGCGTGCGGCTCAGGTCAGAGCGACGCGACCTGCTTCGCGATGGCCGACTTGCGGTTCGCGGCCTGGTTCTTGTGGATGACGCCCTTGGAGACGGCCTTGTCGAGCTTGCGGTTCGCGAGCGTGACCTTCTGCTCCGCGACG
>JAPSIA010000056.1:9179-13623 GCA_031179215.1 Agrococcus sp. | reverse complement strand
GAGCGCGTTGATGTTGGCCTTCGCGAGCTGCGCGATGCGGCCGAGGATGGACTGCTTGGACATGGTGTTCCTTCCTGCGTTGCCGCCGGAGCGGCCGGTTGGTCGATGTGGTCGAGTCGTCGGATGGATCAGGTGAGGGCGGGAGGGCCGCCCGAGGATGGGAGGTCAGTCGCCGAAGCCGCCGCCTCCGCCGCCGAAGTCCCCGCCGCCGAAGCCGCCGCCGAAGAAGCCTCCGCCTCCACCGCCGAACGAGCCTCCGCCGCCGGAGAACAGGTCGCCGAGGCCGCCGCCCGCGCCGCCCTGGCCGCCCGCGAACGGGTCGGAGTAGCCGCCGCCGACGCCGCCGGCGTGCCCGTGGCCGGCGCCGTTCATCATGTCGCCCAGGATGTAGCCGAGGAGGCCTCCCGTGACCATGCCGCCCATGCCGTCGCCGAAGCCGCCGCCGCGCCCTTGCCGGTAGTAGGGGTTGCGGGGGCTGCCGCCCCAGCCGTCGATGTCGCCCGCGGCATCCTGCATCGCCTGCTCGGCGTGCTGCGAGGCGGACTCGGCGTACTGCGCCGCCGCGCTCGCGTCATGCTCCCGCAGCCGCAGGGCCTGCGCGAGCTCCTGCTGCGCGGTCGAGAGCAGCTGCCGCGCGTGGGGTCCGACGCCGATGCGGCGCGTGGCGATGTAGTCCTCGGCGCGGTCGATGTTGGCGCGCGCCGACGCGATCCAGCGCTCGAGGTGATGGCGCGTGCGCTCGAGCTGCTCGCCGTGCGCGCGCGCCTGTCCGGTCGCCTCGTCGAGCCGCTGGTTGGCGCGCTGCAGGGTCGCGAGCACCGCGAGCGTGTCGGTGGGCCGCTGCTGGGCGATGGCGACCTGCTCCTCGACGTGGCGGATGAGGGGGGTCAGGTCGGTCGTGCTCGTCGCGCGCTGCGTCTTCGCGGCCGCGATGTCGCCGATGGAGTCCTGCACGAGCTCGGCGAGCTGGCGGGCGGAGTTGCCGAGATCCGCCTCTGCGCGCTCGACGGCCGCGAGCAGGCCGGCGGCCTGCGCGAGCGCAGCCTCGGCCGCGTGCACGGCGAGCGCCGCGCTCGAGCCGTCGCCCGCGCGCACCGCCTCGCGGCCTGCCGCGATCGACTGGTCGATGTTCGGCAGCTGCCGCTCGGCGCCGGCGATGTTCTCGCGCACGGGGTCGATCGAGCTGCCGGCGTGCACGTCGTCGAGGCGATCGAGGATGCGCCTGGCGTTCGCGATGCGCTCGTCGAGCGCCGCGCGCGACTGCGCGACCGATTCGAGCACCTGCGGCGCGGTGCGCTCGAGGTCGCGCAGCTGCTCGAACGACGCGCCGTGGCTCGCGAGCTCGTTGCCCGCGCCCTCGGCGATCTGCAGGATGCGGCTCGACCAGTCGTGGATCTCCTGGTCGGTGTCGGGGAAGGCGTCGTCGAGCTGCTGCTGCAGCGCGAACGCCTCGGCGAGGCCGCGCTTGGCCTTCTCGAGCGCCTCGCGGTACGGCCGCACGGCCTCCTCGCCGAACTGCGCGTTCGCGAAGGCGAGCTCCTGCTCGCTCTGCTGCACGGTGTCGTCGAGCTGCACGAGCGCGATGTCGGCGCGCTGCTTGAGCTGCTCGAGGCTCAGCCGCTGCTGCGTCGAGCGCTCCCGCTCCTGCTTGCGCTGCCGCGAGCGCTTCGCCCCGCGATAGGCGAGGTAGCCGCCGCCGCCCACGACAGCGGCACCGCCCACGAGCGCGACGACGGGCCACACCGCCGAGCCGTCGACGGTGACGTCGGGGCCGCCGGCGCCGCCGGCGCCGCCGTTGGCGACCGCCTCGGCGACCGCGTCGGCCGTCGCCATCACGCCGCCCGCGACATCGCCGTTGTTGAGGGCGGGGACGAGCACGTCCTGCCCGATGCGGTCGATGTCGGTGTCCGCGAGCGGGTAGGCGTTCGCGATCGCGTAGCCCCACTGGCCGTCCTGCATCGCGATCGTGAGCAGGAGGGCGTCCTGCCCGAGGCCCGAGGCCTCGGCGCTCGCCACCGACCAGTCGATGCGCGACTGGCCGTCGTAGCTGTTCACCACGACCGCGTAGACGTCGGCATCCGACTCGGCGTTGTGCTGCGCGAGGTAGTCGTTCACCTCGTCGACGTCGCTCGAGAACTGCCCCGTCGAGTCGACGAACGCATCCCCTCCGAGGTCGACCGGGTCCTCGGCGACGAGCGCACCGGCCGAGAGCCCGAGCAATCCGGCGGCACCCATGGCCACCGCTGCCAACGGGCGGACGATCCGGATGTGCATCTGCGCTCCCTGCTGCCGACTGCGGGGGAGCCGGCTTGGCGCGAGTCTAGCCAGCGCAAGTAGCCGGCAGCCGAGGGGACGGCGATCGCCGAGACCGCTGTCAGCGAACGCCGCGCAGCGCCGTCAGCGCCACGGCGTGCCGACGACGGCGGTCGGCGAGCCGTTCCCGCGGACCACGATCGCGACGGGGGCGGCGCCCGGCGGCGATCCCTCGCCGCACGCGCCGGCGTCGAGCACGGCGATCGGCACCTCGAGCGCCGCCGACTCGCTCGCCGCGAGCGCGAGCGCTTGGCTCGCCTCGCCGGCCACCGCCCGCGCGACGCCGCCGGCGACCTCGAGCGAGGCCACCTCGACCGCCTCGAGCCGAGGCGCCGCCCCGGCCTCGATCCAGCGGATCTCGGCGCGAGCCGCGCCGTCCGCGGGCTCGGCGGTGAACGCGAGCTCCATCCCGAGCTCGCTCGCGAGCGGCAGCCCGCACAGGGTCGCCGCGCCGTCGCCCGACGCGCCCGCATCGCCCTCGCCGGCGTCCTCGGCGCTCTCGAGCGGCCGCGACTCCTCCGACGCCGCGTCGCTCGTGGGGTGCTCGGCAGACTCGGCGCCCCCGGCCTGCGACGCCTCCTGCTGCGACGACGACGGCAGCAGCTGGAGCCCGGTCACCACGAGCGGCGCGACGATGAGCACGCTCGCGACCGTGGCAGCCGACGAGAGCGCGATGGTCTTGGGGCGACGGCGGCGCTTCGCGCGCGCGACGACGGCGTCGGCGTCGATGCCGGCGCGCGGCGCGGGGATGTCGCGCAAGCGCCGCCGCAGCTCCTCGTCGCTCATGCCTCCGCTCCCTTCTGCGGCGCCGGGCGGCCGGCGACGCCGCTCCCGGAGACGCGCGATCCGCCGGCTCGGCCGCCGCGGTCGTCGGCGCGCGTGCCGCCTGCGCGCTCGGGCGCCTGGTCGAGCGTGCGCGACTCGCGCTCCCGCTCGCGCTCGAGCATCCCGCGCAGCTTGCCGAGCGCATCCGAGAGGTACCGCTTCACCGCGCCCGCCGAGATGCCGAGCTCCGCCGCGATCTGCTCGACCGTGCGGTCCTCGTCGTAGCGCAGCACGATGCACGCGCGCTCGCGCGGCGCGAGCCGCTGCAGGCGAGCCGCCATGTCGAGCCGCTCGCCCGTGAGGGTCGCGCCCGAGTCGAGCGAGTCGCGCTCGCCGACGAGCGGCGCGATCCGGCGCCAGCGCTGCCCGCGGCGCGCCCGGTCGAGGAAGCGGTTGGCGATCGCGCGCCGGACGTAGGCCTCGGCCTGCTCGACGGCGAAGCCGTTGCGCAGCCGGCCGAACGTGGCCGTCAGGGCGTCCTGCACCATGTCGCGCGCCTCCTCCTCATCGCCCGTCAGGAGCATCGCGTAGCGCACGAGCGCCTCGCCGCGCTCCGCGACGAGCTCGGCGACGACCAGCTCCCACCGGGCTGCCACGCGACTCCCTCTGCTCCCTAGGACGAACGACCGCGGGCGGGCGTTGGGGCCGCTGCGCGCATGCGCGCGGCGAGCCGCGGATGGGATGCGTCGAGGTGCGCGAGCACGCTCGCGCGCGTCGCGTCCGACTTGTTCTGGCTCATCTTGGTCTTCGCGTCGAAGGAGCGCACGGTGAGGCGCAGCCCGATCGTGCCCATCGCCACGCCGCGATTGTCGTCGTCGTCGATGTCGAGCCGCACGCCCTCCTCGGGCGCGTAGCGCTGCTCGAAGTGCGCGACGAGCCGCGCGAGCGTCTCGAGGTTCTCCTCCGCGCCGAGCACCTCGACGTCGCACGTGAGCGTCGCCTGCTCGAAGCTCCACGTCGGCACCTGGCCGCGGTCGGCGCCGACGTACCAGCTGGGCGAGATGTAGCCGTGCTCGCCGGCGGCGATGACGAGCATGCGGTGCAGCGCGCCGTCCACCGGCGCCTCGAGGAGCCCGTGCAGCCGCGCGTCGGCGCGGCCGAGGTGCGTCTCGAGCACGATCGGCTCACGCTCGCCGCCGCCGTCATCGGGCGCGAGCAGCACGGGGGAGGGCGAGGCGACGGGCCCGGATGCGGGGTGCGAGACGAGCTGCATCCAGGGCTCGCGAGCGATCAGGTCGCGCACCGCCGCGACCCCGATGCGGTAGAGCGGGTTCGGCTGCATGCCCTCATCCTCCACGACCGGGCC
>JAPSIA010000056.1:0-9079 GCA_031179215.1 Agrococcus sp. | reverse complement strand
CGGGCCCGGATGCGGGGTGCGAGACGAGCTGCATCCAGGGCTCGCGAGCGATCAGGTCGCGCACCGCCGCGACCCCGATGCGGTAGAGCGGGTTCGGCTGCATGCCCTCATCCTCCACGACCGGGCCCTCGACGGCGGCGCTCCCGTCCGATTCGTTGCCGAACCGTGCCCTCGCGGCCCTCCGCCTCCCAGCCCGCGGCGCCTCGCGCTCGCGGATGCCCGGAGGATCCGCACGCCAGCGCGCACACGAGCGGATATAGGAGCCATGTGCTCGCCCAGCGACCACCGCTCCGGGGCCGACCGCGGCCGCACGGCTGCGTCCCCGCCGGCGAGCTCCAGCGCGCGACGGCCGGCGCCGCCGCGGCTCAGGCGGGCACGGCGTGCGCCGCCTGCATGTGCTCGAGGCGCCACCGCACGTGGTTGAGCTGCCGCACGAGGCCGGTCGGGAGCGAGTGGCCGAACTGCCCGAAGAAGGCCTCGATGTCGACGAGCTCGCTCAGCCACGCGCGCGGCTCGATCTCGAACAGCTCGCGCACGGTCGCCTCGTCGAGGTCGAGCCCGTCGAGGTCGAGCGCGCCATCTGCCGGCATGATGCCGATCGCGGTGTCGACGCCAGGGGCGGTGCCCGCGACGCGGCCGGCGATCCACTCGAGCACGCGCGCGTTCTCGCCGAAGCCGGGCCACAGGAAGCCGCCGTCCTCATCCCTGCGGAACCAGTTGACCGAGAAGATCTTCGGCGCGTTGCGGCCCAGTCGGTGACCCATGTCGATCCAGTGCGAGAAGTAGTCGCCCATGTTGTAGCCGCAGAAGGGGAGCATCGCGAAGGGGTCGCGGCGGATCTCGCCCACGGTGCCCTCCGCCGCGGCCGTCTGCTGGCTCGAGACGGTCGAGCCGATGTAGACGCCGTGCTCCCAGTCGCGAGCCTGCAGCACGAGCGGCACCTGCGTCGGGCGCCGGCCGCCGAAGACGATCGCGTCGAGCGGCACCGCCTCCTCCCAGTCGGGAGCGATCGACGGCGCCTGCTCGGCCCGCACCGTGAAGCGGGCGTTCGGGTGCGCCGCCGGACCGTTCGCCGGGTCGTAGGGGCGGCCCTGCCAGTCGATGAGGCCCTCGGGGACCTCCTTCGTCATCCCCTCCCACCACACGTCGCCGTCGGCGGTGAGGGCCACGTTCGTGAAGATCGTGTCGTGCGTGAGCATGGCCATCGCGGTCGCGTTCGTCTGCTCGCTCGTGCCCGGCGCGACGCCGAAGAACCCGTTCTCGGGGTTGATCGCCCAGAGGCGGCCGTCGGGGCCGGGTCGCATCCAGACGATGTCGTCGCCGAGCGTCTCGACGCTCCATCCCGGGATCGTCGGCTGCAGCATCGCGAGGTTCGTCTTGCCGCACGCCGAGGGGAAGGCGCCCGCGAGGTGCAGGACGCGGCCGTCCTCGTGCTTCATGCGCAGCAGGAGCATGTGCTCGGCGAGCCAGCCCTCGTCGCGCGCCTGCACCGAGGCGATGCGCAGCGCGAAGCACTTCTTCGCCAGCAGGGCGTTGCCGCCGTAGGCCGAGCCGAACGACCAGATCTCGCGGGTCTCGGGGAAGTGCGAGATGTAGCGGGTGGAGCTGCACGGCCACGGCACGTCCTGCTCGCCCTCGGCGAGCGGTGCGCCGACCGAGTGGACGGCCGGCACCCAGTCGCGGGTGCCCCGCATCGCCTCGAGCGCCGCGGTGCCCACGCGCGTCATGGCGTGCATCGACGCGACGACGTAGGGGGAGTCGGTGATCTCGATGCCGAGCTTCGAGATCGGACCGCCGACGGGGCCCATCGAGAAGGGGATGACGTACATCGTGCGCCCGCGCATCGCGCCGTCGAAGAGGCCGCCGAGCACCTGGCGCATCGCGGCGGGATCGCGCCAGTTGTTCGTGGGCCCCGCGTCGTCGGCGTCCTCGGCGCAGATGAAGGTGCGGCTCTCCATCCGGGCGACGTCGTTCGGATGCGAGCGCGCGAGGTAGCTGCGCGGGCGCTTGGGCACGGGCACGATCGTGCCCGCCTCGAGCATGAGGTCGATCAGGCGCTGGAGCTCCTCCGGGCTCCCGTCGGCCCAGACGATCGCGGCGGGCTCGGTGAGCTCGGCGACCGATGCGACCCATGAGACGACGCCGGGGTCGGCGCCCGCTGGCGCACCGACCAGGGCCGGCTTCACGGGCTTGGCGGCGGAGCGGGTCGGCGCGGGAGGGAGGATCGTCATGCTCCGAGTGTCTTCGGCTGCGCGACCGGGCGGGGCCGATACGACGAGAAGGATCGAGTGTTCCTTCATGCGGACGAAACTCCTGCCGGATGCCGCCCGAGAAGGGTCCCGATCTGCGGCGGCGTGTGGAAGATGGTGAAGAATCGCTCGAAGTTTCGTATGCTTGCCCGCATGGTCGACGCAGCAGTCCTCGGGCACCGCATCCGGCACTACCGCACCGCGGCGGAGCTCACCCTCGACGCCCTCGGCGAGCGCATCGGGCTCGCGGGCAGCCAGCTCTCGCTCATCGAGAACGGCCACCGCGAGCCG
This sequence comes from Agrococcus sp., assembly GCA_031179215.1. GTDB lineage: Bacteria > Actinomycetota > Actinomycetes > Actinomycetales > Microbacteriaceae > Agrococcus. Next base: position 6,539 of record JAPSIA010000056.1, on the reverse strand, counting down.
AAGCTCAGCCACCTGCAGGCGATCGCCGACGTGCTGGGCGTGACGAGCGCGCAGCTGCTCGATCCCGAGCCGCCCACCGAGCGGAGCCGCCTCGAGCTCGACCTGCAGCGGCTGCAGGAGGGGGCGAGCTACAAGCGGCTCGGCCTCCCGGTCGTGCGCGCGACGCGGTCGATGAGCGACGAGGTGCTGCGCGCGCTCGTCGGCCTCCACCGGGAGCTCGATCGCCGCGCGCGCGAGGCGATCGCGACCCCCGAGCAGGCGCGGCGCGACGCGACGGAGCTGCGCCACGCGATGCGCGAGCGCGACAACGCGCTGCCCGAGATCGACGAGCTCGCCGAGGAGCAGCTGCGCGCCGTGGGCTACGAGGGCGGCAGCCTCACGCACCGCACGGTGAGCGAGATCGCGGCGCGGCTCGGCTTCGAGCTCGTCTACGTCACCGACCTGCCGCACTCGACCCGCTCGGTCACCGATCTCGAGACGGGCCGCATCTACCTGCCGCCGGCCTCGATCCCCGGCGGGCACGGCTTGCGCTCGATGGCGCTGCAGGCGATCGCGCATCGCCTGCTCGGCCACCACGAGCCGCGCGACTACAAGGAGTTCCTGCGGCAGCGGCTCGAGATCAACTACTTCGCGGCGGCGACGCTCATGCCGAAGACGCGCGCGGTCGAGTACCTGGCGCGAGCGAAGCGCGATCGCAACCTCGCGGTCGAGGACTTCCGCGATGCGTTCGGCGTCACGCACGAGACCGCTGCCATGCGCTTCACGAACCTCGCCACGACCGATCTCGACCTGCGCGTGCACTTCCTGCGCGTGCAGGAGGACGGCGCGCTCTCGCGCGTCTACGAGAACGACGGGCTCCCGATCCCCGTCGACGCCTCGGGCCACGCCGAGGGCCAGCTCGTGTGCCGCAAGTTCGCCGCGCGCAGCGCCTTCGAGCGCACGAGCCGCACGACGGAGTTCTACCAGTACACCGACACGCCGGCCGGCACCTACTGGTGCTCGACCCAGATCGGCTCGGGCACCGACGGCGAGTTCTCGATCTCGTTCGGCGTGCCCTTCGACGACGCGAAGTACTTCCGCGGCTCGCAGACCGCGTTCCGGCAGGCCTCCGCCTGCCCCGACGAGCGCTGCTGCGCCCGCCCCGATGCGGCGCTCGCGAACCGCTGGCGCCACAAGTCGTGGGCCTCGGCGCGCATGCACCAGCACACGCTCGCGCCGCTGCCGAGCGGCACCTACCCCGGCGTCGACGACGCCGAGCTCTACGAGTTCCTCGAGCGGCACGCTCCCGCGCTCTGAGGGGCCGACCGTGGGCATGAGGGGGTGGATGCGTCGGCGCAGCCGAGCGAGGCGCCCGCCTCTTGGCACGGCGCCGACCGCGTCCTACCCTGGTCTCGCCACGTCGACCGAGGGAGCCGACATGACCGCGATCCACGACGGACTCGACTCGCCGGAGCAGACGCTGCGCCGTGGCGCGGCGCACCTCGCGGAGCTGCATCCGGCCTTCGACGCGGCGCTCGTCGAGCGCATCGTGTTCGAGTCGCACGCGACCCTCGCGCGCGGCGCCCGCATCCGGACGCACCTGCCGGCGCTCGCGCTCAAGTTCGCCGCCGACCGGTTGCAGGCGCTCGAGCACGGCGAGCACCGCAGGGGAGAGGGGCCGCTGCGCATCCTCGTCGAGTCGATCCGCAACGACGGCATCTCGCAGATGGCCGCCGCCTACCTCAACGCACTCGGCGGGGGCCGGGTCGAGGCGCTCTCGGCCGCCCTGATCCCCGCCGACGAGGTGCTGCGCTCGGTCGCCGACGTCATGGAGGAGGACGGCGTCCCCATCGACGAGAGCTACCCGAAGCCCGTGACCGACGACGTCGCGCGCGCGGCCGACGTGATCGTGACGATGCTCATCGAGCATCCGTTCGACCTCGCCGCGGGCCAGCGCATCGAGGTGTGGGACTTCGACGACCCCGCGGGCCTCGGCACCGACGAGGTGCGGCGCATCCGCGACCGCGTGCGGCGGCGCGTGCAGGAGTTCCTCGAGGAGCTCGACGCCTGACGCTCCGGTGGGCGCAGCAGTGGCAGCTCGTGCCGCGCGATGGCGCCGCGTTCGGCGCGAGCGCGACTGACCCGCTCCGCGCGAGCGCCGCTCACGCGCTCGGCGCGAGCGCCGCTCACGCGCTCGGCGCGAGCCCCGCGAGCTCGACGATGCGGCGGGCGACCTCGTCGGGCCGCTGGTCGACGACCCAGTGGCCGGCGCCGGGCACGTCGTGGATGCGGAGGTCGCGCGCGTGCCGCCCCACGCCGTCGAGCACGTCGCGCGGCAGCACGAGGTCGTCGGCGCCGCGCAGCACGAGGATGGGCATGGCCGGCAGGCGGTCGCGGTACGCGCCGCGCACGATGCGCAGGAACTCCGGCACGACGAGCTGCCGGTAGATGCGGGAGCCCGCCCGAGCACGAGCGGGCTCCCGCATGGTCGCGACGTAGGCGCGGGCGTCGGGGTCCGGCACCCCGTCGCCGAAGCTCGCGAGCATCCAGCGCGTGAGCCGACCGCTGCGCAGCAGCCGCTCGCCGAGGCCGGGCGTCGCGAGCGCGTACTGGAACCACAGCTCGGGCATCGAGCGCACCATCGACGGCCGCACCCTCAGCTGCATCGGCGGCACCGAGAGCACCGCGACGTGCGAGACGCGCTCGGGATGCTCGATCGCGAGCGACATCGCGACGAGCGCACCGATGTCGTGGCCGACGACGGTCGCGCGCTCGAGGTCGAGCGCGTTGAGGAGCGCGAGCGCGTCCTCGCGCAGCTCCCGCAGCCCGTACCGGGCGTCCGGGGCAGCGCTGCGGCCGAAGCCGCGAAGATCCGGGGCGACGACGTGCGCGTGCGGGGCGAGCAGCGGCACGACCCGCGCCCACTCGAGCGAGGACTGCGGGAACCCGTGCAGCAGCAGCACGGGCGGGCCGGCCCCTGCTTCGACGACGTGCGCGCGCAGGGCGGGCAGGGCGACCGCATGCTCGCGGATGCCGGGTGCGGCGCCGTCGTCCATGTGCGGCCTCCCGGTGCTCGTCGGCGCCGGTCGGCGAACCGGCGGATGCTCTCGCTCGAGGTGACGCGCGAAGCGTAACGCCGTCACGGGGCGCTGTCATCGCCCCGTCGCGACGCTCGCCTCGGGAACGACGAAGCGCCGACCCCCGAAGGGGTCGGCGCTCTCGAGCCGGTCGCTCGCGTCAGCCCTCGACGAGGGTGTAGCCGGCCTCCGAGATCGCCGCACGGACGTCGTCGAGGCGCAGCGGAGCGTCGGCGGCGACGGTCACGGTCGAGCGGCCGCCCGCGACGAGCTGCACGTCGACGGACTCGACGCCCGCGAGGCCGGAGAGCTCCTCGGTGACGGCCGAGACGCAGTGGCCGCACGTCATGCCGTCGACCTGGAACGACTGCGCGATGCCGGTCTCCGTCGACGCGGTGGCCGCCGAGGTCGAGCAGCACGCGCCGCCGCAGCAGCCGCCGGCCTGCTCTGCCGTGTCGGTCGGAGTGGAGGTGATCTCGATGTCCTGGAGCATGCGGTGCCTTCCGGTCAGGGGTCGGTGGTCGGATCAGGAGCGGACGAGCCGCGCGATCGCGGCGCTCGCCTCGGTGAGCTTCTGCTCGGCGACGGGGCCGCCCTGCTCGGCGGCCTCTGCGACGCAGTGCGCGAGGTGGTCCTCCAGCAGCTGCAGCGCGACCGTCTCGAGCGCCTTCGTCGCCGCGGAGACCTGGGTGAGGATGTCGATGCAGTAGACGTCCTCCTCCACCATGCGGCCGATGCCGCGCACCTGGCCCTCGGCACGGCGCAAGCGCTTGAGCAGCGCGTCCTTGTCGGCCATGTAGCCGTGGTGCACAGTGGTGGTCATGCCCTCGATGATACCCCTGTGGGGTATTGCGGGCAAGCGCTTCAGGCGGCGACGGCGCCGACGTGCTCCGGCGTCGCCCAGCTGCGCCAGATGGCCGCGAGGAGCGCGTCGAAGAGGGTGTCCGCCTGGTCGGCGGGGTAGTGCCCGAGCACCTCGAGCGCGATGAAGCCGTGGATGCCGGCGAAGATCGTGCGGGTCGTCGTCTCGGGATCGCCGTGCAGGATGCCGCGGCCGATCGCGTCGGTCACGGCCAGCTGCAGCGGCTCGGTCGTGCTCTCGCGCGCCTCCGCGATCGCGGGGGAGTCGTTCGTGCGGCCGAAGACGACCTGGAACATCGCGGTGTTCTCGATCGCCCAGCGGCGGATGGCGTGGGAGATCGCGACGATGCGCTGCACGGGGTCGTCGACCTGCGCCGCGAGCTGCGCGTCGACGAACGAGCGAGCGGCGCGCACGGTGATGGCCTCGAGCAGCTCGCCGCGGGATCCGAAGAGCGAGTAGACGGCCGAGGTGGAGGTCCCGACGGAGGCGACGAGCGGGCGGAGCGAGAAGTCCGGCCCGTCCACCGCCATGAGATCGGTGGCGGCCTCGAGCAACCGCTGGCGCAGGTGCTCGTCGTGCAGTCGAGGTCTCCCCATGGGCGCAAGCATACGGCGTCGTGCGTGCCCAGCCCGCCCGCGGGCCGAAGTCGCGCCGGGGGCAAGAACGGCGTGTTCGCAAACATTGTTGCAGAACACGGCACGGGATCTCGCACCGGTGAGCGGATCCTCGACGAGCCTGCTCGTGCCCCCAGTAGGATTCGAACCTACGGCCTTCTGCTCCGGAGGCAGACGCTCTATCCCCTGAGCTATGGGGGCCGGGCTGCGTGCGCAGCGACGACCAATCTACCACCGAGCCCGCTAGCCGCTGACCGCGGCCCACGCGAGGCCGGCCGCGGCGCCCAGGATCATCCACGGCCCGAAGGCGAGATCCGACTGCATCGACGCGCGCCGCGCCGCGAGGAGCGCGCCCGCGGCGAGGCCGAACAGCAGGAAGCCGCCGAGCATGCCGGTGAGCACCGCGCTCCAGCCGTGCCAGCCGAGCGCGAGGCCGAGCACGAGCGACGTCTTCACGTCACCGAGCCCGAAGCTCTGCGGAGCGACCCAGGCGATCGCGAAGTAGATGAGGCCGACCGCGAGCATCGCGAGCACCGCGGTGCCGAGCCGCGCCCACGCTCCCGTGAGGGCGGCCGCGACGACGAGCATCGCGAGCACGACCCCGGTCGTCGGCCACACGATGCGGTCGGGCAGCCGCAGCACCGCGAGGTCGGTCGGGATGAGCAGGGCGCTGCCGACCGCGAGCGCGCCGAGCGCCGCTGCGACCGCCCAGTGATCGGCGACGGCTGCAGCACCCGCGCCGCCGAGCGCACCGAGCAGCGTCGGCCACGGGCGGCGCAACCAGCGCGACTCGCTCGCGACGAGGCGCCGCGCCCACGGCGTCAGCAGCCAGGCTGCTGCGGCGCACGCGGCAGCGGCTGCGACGATCGCGAAGGGCGGCACGCTGCCGTCACGCCTCGTGGCTCAGGCCCGCCTCGAGTTCGACGAACGCCTGCTCGACGAGCTCGGCGATCGAGCCGGCGTCGCCGTCGGTGTTGCTCCAGACCCGGATGGCGGTCTTGACGGCGGTGGTCGCGGCGCCCGCGACGAGCCGCGGGAACGCCGCGGTGTCGGGGTCGTCGTCGGTGCGCGCCGCGATCGCGTCGCGGATCGCGTCCTCGAGCTCGTCGAACTGCGCCATGCGGTGCGGCAGGAGCGCGGGGTAGCGGTCGACGAGCGCCTCCTTCTCGCGCAGCTGCTGCAGCTGCTCCTTGCTCCAGCCCCGGATCGCGGCGGTGAGCACGATGCTGAGGGAGTGCAGCGGCGGCTCGTCGGCGGGGCGCTCCTCGAGGCCGTCGAGCAGCTCGACGGGGTCGTTGTTGTGCGCGGCGACGATGGCCGCCTCCTTCGAGGCGAAGTAGTTCGAGACCGTGCGGGGCGAGACGAACGCGCGGTCGGCGATCTGGTCGATCGTCACCTTCTCGAGCCCGTGCTCGAGCGTCAGCGAGTACGCGGCGTCGGCGATCGTGCGCCGCGTGAGCTGCTTCTTGCGCTCGCGCAGGCCGAGCTGCACCGGCTCGTCGGCGGGGGGATGGGTCTCAGGCATGAGGGCTCACTGTAGTGCCGCGAGACCGAGCGCAGACCAGGCGGATCCTGTGGAGCGGCCCTGTCGGGCGGGGCTTCGCGATCGCATGGTGGCGTTCCGGTCTCGGAACGGGCGCTGACGCCGCAGCGCTCCTGGGTGGAGGGGCCGACGGGTGCCGGCTCCGTGGCAATGATGCTCTGTAACAGCGTTTCGGTCAAGCGCCCTTGCACGATCCTGAAGGTTGCTCAGTGCGCAATGAGCGCCTTGAGCGAACCTTGAAGCAAAAGATAGTTGCGGCCTCCGCAATCGCCGTGAAACCATCGCTTCGTCGTGCTACCCCAGCCGGCACCATCCCTCGCAGCATCGGAGTCCCCAGCTCCGGGCCTGTCACGTTAGGAACCTTCCATGCTCGCTTTCCTGAGCGCTGCCAGCGCTTTCATCTCCGACCGCTTCGAGAAGCGCAGCGACCGCGGCGCGACCGCGGTCGAGTACGGCCTCCTCGT
>JAPSIA010000170.1 GCA_031179215.1 Agrococcus sp. | reverse complement strand
CGCTTCGTCGGCCGCGACCCCTTCCGCGAGCTCACCAACTACGCGACGCGGGACCAGATGCGCGAGCGCACCGAGCGCAAGCGGCTGCAGCGGCGCGCGGGGCGCTTCCTGGGCTGAGCGCGGGATGCGCCACGATGGAGGCATGACGGCCATCCACGAGCTCGGGGCGCTCGAGCTCTGGCGGCTGCTGCACGCCCGGGAGCTCCGCGCCGTGCAGGTCGCCGAGCACTTCCTCGACCGGATCGCGCGGCTCGACGAGGCGAACGCCTTCGTGCACGTCGACGCTGACCTCGCCCTCGATCGCGCTCGCGCGGCCGATGCGGCCGAGGACCGCACGGGCATCATCCACGGGCTCCCGTTCGCCGACAAGGACCTCACGGCGCGCGCCGGCCAGCCCGCGAGCATGGGCAGCCGCTGGCTCGAGGGAGCGGTCGCCGACTCGACGCACCCCGTCGCGCGCGTGCTCGACGACGGCGGCGGCGTCGTGCTCGGCCGCACCGCCGCGCCCGAGCTCGGATTCGCCGGCTACACGCGCTCGGCGCTCCACGGCGCGACGACCCTGCCGGGCCGGCCCGACCTGCACGCGGGCGGCTCCTCCGGCGGTGCCGCCGCCGCGGTCGCGCAGGGCCTGCTGCCCTTCGCCCCCGGCTCCGACGGCGGCGGCTCCATCCGCATCCCCGCCGCGACGTGCGGGCTCGTGGGCCTCAAGCCGACGCGCGGCCGCATCCCCGCGCACGGCGGGGTCGGCACGGTCGGCGGGCTCGTGACGGCCGGCGCCATCGCGCGGTCGGTCATCGACGTGGCGCTCCTGACCGACGCGCTCATCGGGCGCGTCAACGGCGTGACGCCGCATCCGCTCACCCTCCGGGCGCCCGAGCGCGACGACGGCTCGCTGCTCGCGGCCGCGATGCGCGGTCAGGGCCGGTTCCGCATCGCCGTCATGACCGGTGGCACGCCGTGGGACTCGAGCGCCGACATCCGCATCGCGCCCGAGGCGACCGCCGCGGTCGACGCGACGGTGCGCGCGCTCGAGGCGTTCGGGCACGAGATCGGGGAGGTCGCGCTGCCGGATGCGTCGGGTGACCTCGGGGTGCCGGGCGTCGCCGGCTACCCCGCGGCGTTCACGGCGCTGTGGCGCGGCGGCGCCGCGACCATCCCCATCGCGCGCGACGAGCGCGACCGGCTCGAGCCGCTCGCGCGCTGGATCGTCGAGTCGAGCGATGCGCTCTCCGCGGGCGGGCTCGCGAGCGCGCAGCTGTGGGCGACGGAGTACGAGCGGCGCGTCGTCGGCGCGTTCGCGCCGTGGGACGCCGTGCTCACGCCCGCGACGGCCCTGACGCCCCGGCCGCTCGACTGGTATCCCGTCGACGACGGCGAGGCCGACTTCCAGCACCAGGTGCTGCACACGCCGCACACGTCGTTCGCGAACCTCACGGGACTCCCGGCCATCGCGCTCCCGGTGCACCGCACCGACGAGGGCCTGCCGATGGGCGTGCAGCTCATCGGGCGCCCGGGGGAGGAGGCGACCCTGCTCGCGATCGGCCGCCAGCTCGAGCGCCGCATCCCGTGGACGCAGCGCGTCGTCGACCGCATGGCGCCCTGATCGAGCGAGCACGCTCGAGCCGCCGACGGCTCCTCAGCAGGGCAGGCGGCTGCGCGAGCCGCTGATCGCCTCGCGCTGCCACTCGCCGAGCTGGGCGTCGTCGACCGTGCGGCGGCCCGTCAGCGCCGGTCGGGGCGAGGCAGGTAGCCGCCCTCGACGAGGCCGGCCTCGATCTCGAACCGGTTCCGGGTCGCCTCGCGGCCTGCCGCGACGTACATCGCGATGAACCACAGGCCGTAGCGCTCCCACTGCCGCCGATGCACGTCCTCGTGCTCGAGCACCGCGGGGGCGTCGGATGCGCGCGTGAGGTAGGTGGCGCCGATCGTCGTGCCGCCGCGCCCGAACGCCCACGATGGCAGCCCCGTGACGACGTGCAGCCGGCCGACGCGCCGCTCGTGCCCGCCGAGCATCCGCCCCCACAGCCGTGCAGCCTCGGTCGCGATCGCCGCGCCGGCTCGCGCGACGGGCGGTGCCGTGACCGCCGCGAAGGCCCGGCCGCCGACGGTCCGGGCGAGGGCGCCCGTCGCCGCCCCCGCACGCGCGAGGACACCGGATCGAGCGGGAGGTCGAGAGCGCGCCATGCGGCCGACGATAGCGCTGGATACCCTGGAGGCATGCGCCCGCAGCCGTACGGCCACCCCGATGCGGCGCCGTCGCAGCGACCGCTGCGGATCGCCGTCGTGTCGATGCACACCTCGCCCGCCGATCGCCCCGGCAAGGGCGACGCCGGCGGGCTCAACGTGCTCGTGCTCGAGAGCGCCCTCGCGCTCGCCGCTCGCGGCAATCGCGTCGACCTCTTCACGCGCTCAGCAGGGGCGCCGCGCAGCCAGTCGCTCGCGCCCGGCGTCACCCTCTACGCGCTCGAGACCGGCGGCGGGGTCGTGCGCAAGCACGAGCTGCCCAACCTCGCCGACGCGTTCGGCACGCAGCTCGAGCGAGCGGCGCTCGCGGCGAGGGCGCCGTACGACGTCATCCACGCGCACTACTGGCTCTCCGGGCTCGCGGCACTGCCGGTCTCGCTCTCGCTCGGCATGCCGATCGTGCAGACCTTCCACACGCTCGCCGAGGAGAAGAACCGGCGCATCGGCGAGGGCGACCGGGCGGAGCCCGAGCGGCGGCTGCTCACCGAGCGGTACCTCGCGAGCGAGGTCGACGCGATCGCCGCGGTCTCGCGCGCCGAGGTCGACGTGCTGTGCGACTGGGTCGGCGCTCCCGCCGAGCGCGTGTGGCTCGTGCCGCCCGCCGTCGACACCGCGCTCTTCCAGCCCGCGCCGATCCCGGCTCGGCGCGAGGTGCGGGCAAGGCTCGGCGTGCGCCCAGAGGACGGCCTGGTCGTGTGCGTCGGGCGCGTGCAGCCCCTCAAGGGGCAGGATCTCGCGGTGCGCATGCTGCAGCACCTGCCCGGCGCCGTGCTCGTGCTCGCCGGGGATGCGACCCCCGGCGACGAGCGCTACCTCGAGTCGCTGCACGACATCGCGCGCGACCTCGGCGTCGAGGGGCGCGTGCGGCACATCGGCAGCCTCGAGCGCGACGCGCTCGCCCAGCTGCTCGACGCCGCCGACGTCGTGGTGGTGCCCAGCCGCACCGAGTCGTTCGGGCTCGTGCCGCTCGAGGCCGCCGCGAGCGGCACGCCTGTCGTCGCCTCGCGCGTGGGCGGGCTGCTCGAGTCGGTCACCGACGGCGAGACCGGCATCCTCGTCGACGGGCGGGATCCGGCCGAGTGGGCGGAGGCCGTCGGCTCGATCCTCGAGGACGACGACCT
>JAPSIA010000169.1 GCA_031179215.1 Agrococcus sp. | reverse complement strand
CCGTGCCGCGTCATGAAGTCGATCACGCGGTTGGACTCGTGCTGCACGTAGAGCGCGGCGATCGACGCGGAGGTGCGCATCGACTCGGGGTTGCCGGCCTCGGGCCGCAGGTCGCGGCTCGCGTGCACGGGGCGCCACGGCTTCGAGGTGCCCCGCGCCTCGGCGCGCTCGATGAAGCCCGCCTTCGCCAGCTGGCGCAGGTGGAAGGAGCAGTTGGACGGGCTCTCGCCCACCTGCTCGGCGATCTGCGTCGCGGTCGCCTCCTCGAGCTCGTCGAGCACGGCGAGGATCTCGACCCGGAGCGGATGCGCGAGCGCGCGCAGCAGCGCGGGGTCGCCCGTGCGGAGCCCGCGGCCGCCATCGACCTCGAACTCCTCGGTGCCGTGCCCGGCTCGCTCCTCAGCCATGCTCAGATCAAACCACGCTGCATGGTGAGCTCCGCTCGGATCCGGTCGTAGTAGCGCTGCGCCTCGTCGCGCTCGAGGCGCGAGCGATGCCGCCCTTCCTCGAGCGCGAGCTCGAGCGCGGCGACGCGGCGTGCGGTGCGGCTCGTGCGTGCCATGGGTTGCCTCCTCGGTCGATGTCGGCCCGCGCTTCGGGCTGACATCCGAAAGGCTACTTTCAAAGCGGGCACTTCGCAAGAGTCATTTCAAAAGGACTGCTTCGGCGTCTCGCCAGCCCCCGGGCCCCCGATGGGTCGCGGATGCGCGAGCACCCCCGCCGCGCAGCGACGGGGGTGCTGTGCGCCGGCTGGCTACTGCATCGAGACGAGGATCTTGACCTCGTGCTCCTTGTGCTCGATGAGCCGCGTGAAGCCCTGCTCCACGATGTCGTCGACGAGGATGCGCCCGGTGATGAAGGGCGCGAGGTCGACCTTGCCGCTGCGCGCGAGCTCGATCGCCTCGGCGTGGTCGTTCGCGTAGCCGATCGAGGCGCCGAGCACGCGATCCTGCATCGTGAGCTGCGCGGTGATGTTGAGCTCGACGGGCTTGACGTGGATCGCGACGACCTCGAGCCTGCCGCCCGCACCGAGCACCGACAGCAGCTGGTCGACGACGACGGCCACACCCGCGGCATCGAACGCGACGTCGGCTCCCGCGCCACCGGTCCGCTCCCGCACGACCTCGGCGAGGTCCTCGTTCGCCGGGTCGACCACGACATCCGCCACGCCGGTCTCCGCCGCCTTCTCGCGGCGCGCGGTCGACATCTCGCTGACGATGACGGTCGCGCCCTTGGCCTTGAGCACGGCCGCGACGAGCAGCCCGATGGGGCCGGCGCCCCCGACGACCGCCGTCTGGCCCGCCTCGACGCCCGCGTGCTTCACCGCGTGCAGGGCGACCGCGAGCGGCTCGATGAGCGCGGCCTGGTCGAGCGGCAGGTCGCCCACCGGGTGCACCCAGCGCTCCTCGACGACGATGTGCTCGCTGAGCCCGCCGCCGCGGCCCGAGATGCCGATGAAGCCCATCTGCTCGCACAGGTTGTACTTGCCGGCCCGGCAGGCCGGGCACGTGCCGTCGACCATGAGCGGCTCGACGACCACCGAGTCGCCGACGGCGATGCCCTCGACGCCCTCGCCGACCTCCTCGACGACGCCCGAGAACTCGTGGCCCATCACGACCGGCAGCGTCTCGCCCGAGAGCGGATGCGGCTGCTCGGCCGAGGGCGCGGGCGCCATGGGGCCGTCGTGGTAGAGGTGCAGGTCGCTGCCGCAGATGCCGTTGAACGCCGGGCGGATCTTCACCGTGCCCGGGCGCGTCTGCGGCTCCTCGACCTCCTCCACGCGGATGTCGTCCTTGCCGTAGTACATCGCTGCCTTCACGGGGCACCTTCCCTTCGTCGGTTGCGGTGCATCCAGCGTAACGTTCAACTTTGCATCATCCGGGGGCGATGTGACCGCTCGTCGGCGCCGCGCGACGCGGCACCGAAGGAGTGTCGGCCCGTTGCATGCCCGAGCCGACACTCCTGCAACGGCCTGACACTTCCGCGCGTCGACCGAGGGTTAGCTGCGACCGGGCGACCGTAGGGCGTCCGGGGACGGGGCGGCGATTCACCGTTGACTTATATAAGCAGCGGTGGAAGCATGGGGCCGTGCACGCACTCGATGTCCTCGGCGATCCGGTGCGGCGACGCATCCTCGAGCTGCTCGCCGACGGCGAGGCGAGCGCGGGCGCCATCGCGGCCGTGATCGGCGACGAGTTCGGCATCAGCCAGCCCGCGGTGAGCCAGCACTTGCGCGTGCTGCGCGAGCAGGGCTTCGCGACCGTGCGGCCCGAGGGCCAGCGACGGCTCTACGCGGTCGATCCGGCTGGTCCGCGAGAGGCGCGCGAGTGGCTGAGCGCCTTCGACGGCTTCTGGATGCCGAAGCTCGCCGCGCTCGACACCGAGCTCGCGCGCGGCAGGCGGCAGCGACGGCTGCGCGCAGAGGCCGAGGCGGCGCAAGCGGCCTCCGACGACGAGGGCGGAGCAGCGCGCTCCGCCGAGCCCACCGAGAGCGAGGAGTGACGATGGTGGATGTGCTGGGACAGCTGGGTGCCGTGTCGCGCGGCGTGCGCAGCGAGGTGATCGACGGCGAGCCCTCGAGCGTGCAGACGCTCGAGCAGACCTACGCCGCGCCGATCGCCGACGTCTGGGATGCCGTGACCGATCCGGCGCGGATCGCGCGCTGGTTCATGCCGGTCACGGGCGAGCTCGGGCTCGGCGGGCGGTACCAGCTCGAGGGCAACGCCGGCGGCACGGTGCTCGAGTGCCGACCGCCGGAGGGCGACAGCGCGAGCTTCCGCGTGACGTGGGAGTTCGGCGGCGGCGTCACGTGGCTCGCGGTGCGACTCACGGCCGAGGGCGAGGGCACGCGCTTCGCCATCGAGCACGTCGCGCGCGAGGCCGACGTGCCGGCGGGGATGCAGGACATGTTCGGCCCGGGCGCCACGGGCGTCGGCTGGGACGGCGGCTTCCTGGGGCTCGCGCAGCACCTGCAGTCCCCCGACGCGGCGATGACGCCGGAGCAGGGCGAGGCATGGGCCATGACCGAGGAGGGCCACGCGTTCTACCGCGGCGCGGCGGATGCGTGGGCCGCGGCGTCGGTCGCGAGCGGCACCGATGCGGCGACCGCGAAGCGGCAGGCCGACGCGACCTTCGGCTTCTACACCGGTCAGGTCGGCATGGACGGCCAGGCGGACGCGGAGGACCAGGCGGGCGCAGACGGCCAAGCGGGCGCGGACGACCAGGCGGGCGAGGGCGACCACGACGGCGCGGAGGACGCGCGGGGCTGAGCCGAGCCGCGAGCGACGGGCGCGCCGGCGACCAGCCGGGCGCCCGTCGCTCGCGTCGCGGTCGTCACCAGTGCAGCTGCGCGCGGACGGCGCTGCGCAGCTCCTCCTGGTGCTCGATGATGCGC
>JAPSIA010000168.1 GCA_031179215.1 Agrococcus sp. | reverse complement strand
GCCGTCCTGCTCGTAGACCGTCATGTTGCGGCCGACCTCGCCGAGGCCGCCGAGCGGGAAGATGCGGAGCGTGCCGGCCTCGAGCGGGGCCGGCTGGGTGATGGCCGTCAATGGGCCTCCTTCGTGTACGGCTCCCCCGCAGTGCGGGAGAGCGGATCTGGTGGGGTGCGCACTGCTCGTGCGCGGACGTTCGTGGATGGCTGGTGGGCGCCTCTCGGGCTATCGCGTGGTGCCGTGCACCTTGGGCAGCGCACCGCCGGCCGCCGCGTTGCGGTCGGGGCGGAAGCGGCTGAGGTCGAGTCCGTCGACGCCCTTGACGAGCGCGATCTCGTCCTCGATGAGGGCCGCCTCGGAGTCCTCGGGGCCGACGAGCGGCAGGCGCACGCGCGGGCTGCCGATGCGGCCGAGGCCGTGGAGGATGTACTTCGTCGCGACGGTGCCGGGCACGTGCGTCATGGTGGCGCGCACGAGCGGCTCGAGCGCCTTGTGCTGCTCCTGCGCGGTGTGCAGGTCGCCGGCGTTCACGGCGTCGATCATGGTGCGGTACGGCTTCGGCGCGATGTTGGCCGTCACGCCGATGAGGCCGGAGGCGCCGATCGCGAGGTGCGGCAGCACGTTGGCGTCGTCGCCCGAGAAGTAGAGCAGGTCGGTCTGGTTGAGCACCCGGCTCACCTCGGCGAGATCGCCCTTGGCGTCCTTCACGGCGAGGATGTTCGGGTGCTTGGCCGCGCGCAGGAGCGTCTCGTAGCGGATCGGGATGCCGGAGCGGCCGGGGATGTCGTAGAGGATGACGGGCAGGTCGGTCGCGTCGGCGATCATGCGGAAGTGCGTGAGGATGCCGGCCTGCGTGGGCTTGTTGTAGTAGGGCGTGACGATCATGACGCCGTCGGCGCCGGCCTGCTCGGCCTGCTTGTAGAGGTCCATCGCGTGGGCGGTCTCGTTGGAGCCGCCGCCCTGGATGACCTTGGCGCGCTCGCCCGCGACCGCCTTCGCGACCTCGACGAGCCGGATCTTCTCCGGGTCGGTGAGCGTGGAGGTCTCTCCCGTCGTGCCGGAGACGACGATGCCGTCGGCGCCGTGGGTCACGACGTCGTCGATGAGCCGCTCGACGTCGTCCCAGTCGACCTCGCCGTCGGCGCGGAACGGGGTCACGAGCGCGACGAGGACCTGGCCGAAGGGATTGTCTGTCACGGCTCCAGGCTATCGCGCCGTGCTCGCGGGGCGGCGCGCGGCCCTGCGCCGGCTCGGACGGCCGCGAGCGCACGGGGCGAGGCGGATCGGGCGATCGTGCACGAGCGGAGGCTCCATGGTCGATCCCGCGTGAGATCGCCTCGCCCTGTGGCGCTCCTGGATCGGGCTGCGCTGAGCGGCTGCCGCGCGCCGTCAGCGGGCGCGCTCGAGGGTGCGGTAGGCGTAGCGCAGCCCCGAGGCGCTCTCGAGCCACCCCGTGGCCGGATCGCGCGCGACCTCGCGCCACGGCGCATCCGCGCCCGCCTCGACCGACGGCGCGGTGGTGTCGCCGGGTGCGTCGAGGTCGATGTCGGTGATCTCGAGCCGGTCGGCGCTCGACAGCGCCTCGCGGTAGACGCGGCCGCCGCCGATGATCCACACCTCGTCGTCGATCGCGCGCGCCGCGGCGAGCGCCTCGTCGAGGCTCGAGACGACGCGCGCTCCGGGAGCCACGAAGTCGGGGTTCGAGCTGATGACGATGTTGTCGCGGCCGGGGAGCGGCCGGAAGCGGGCGGGGAACGACTCCCACGTGCGCCGGCCCATGACGACCGGGTGTCCCATGGTGATCGCCTTGAACCGCGCCATGTCCTCCGGCAGGCGCCACGGCATGTCGCCGGCCTCGCCGATCACGCCGCCGCGGGCCTGCGCCCAGATCATGCCGAGCATCCGCGCCCTAGACCGCGACGGGCGCCTTGATGCCCGGGTGGTGCTGGTAGTCGACGACCTCGAAGTCGTCGAGGTCGTAGTCGAAGATGCTCTCGGGGCGGCGCGCGATGCGGAGCGTGGGCAGCGCGAACGGCTCGCGCGCGAGCTGCCGCTCGACCTGCTCGACGTGGTTGTCGTAGATGTGGCAGTCGCCGCCCGTCCAGACGAGCTCGCCGACCTCGAGGCCCGCCTGCTGCGCGACCATGTGCGTCAGGAGCGCGTAGCTCGCGATGTTGAAGGGCACGCCGAGGAACATGTCGGCCGAGCGCTGGTAGAGCTGGCAGCTCAAGCGCCCGTCGGTGACGTCGAACTGGAAGAAGGCGTGGCACGGCGCGAGCGCCATGTCGGGGATGTCGGCCGGGTTCCACGCCGAGACGATGTGGCGGCGGGAGTCGGGGTTCGAGCGGATCGACTCGACGACCTGCGCGATCTGGTCGATCGTGCCGCCGCGCGGGTCGGGCCACGAGCGCCACTGCACGCCGTAGACGGGCCCGAGCTCGCCCTCGGCGTCGGCCCACTCGTCCCAGATCGTCACGCCCCGCTCCTGCAGCCAGCGCACGTTGGACTCGCCGCGCAGGAACCAGAGCAGCTCGAGCGCGATCGACTTGAAGTGCACGCGCTTCGTGGTGATGAGCGGGAAGCCCTGCGCGAGGTCGTAGCGCAGCTGGCGCCCGAAGACGCTGCGCGTGCCGGTGCCGGTGCGGTCGCCCTTGTGCCGGCCGTTGGCGAAGACGTCGGCGAGCAGCGCCTCGTAGGGATGCTGCGGCTCGGGGGTGTGCTCGGTCATCGTGCCTCCTGCGATCCAGTCTCGCGCACCGCGCGCAGCTCGAGCGCTCGACGCGCGGCCATGCGCGCCCGCTTCCGGTCGCGAGCGGCGTCGTACGCCATCGACAGCCGCAGCCACGACTGCCACGACTCGGGGTGCGCCTCGACGTCGGCCTTCGCGATCGGGAAGGCCTCCTCGGCCGCCGCCGCGTCGGCTCGGCCGGAGGGCACGGCCGGCAGCGGCTCGGGCATGCCGCCCGTCGCGGCGAGCTCGCGCACCGCGGCGTCGAGCCGCAGGCCGAAGACGAGCTCGCGCACGAGCGCCCACGCGCCGACCGCGGTCATGATGAGCAGCGCGATGCCCGCCGCGACGCCGACCGGCGTGCCGGCGAGCAGGAAGCCGACCGCGAGCCCGCCCGCGACGACGACGTAGAGGGCGAGCGCGCCCGCCATGACGAGCGCGAGCGCGCGCGCCGAGCGCGTCGGCGCGGCGGGGCGCGCGCTCACGCGAGGCCCAGCAGGTCGCCGATGCCGACCGTGACGCCCGGCAGCGGCTCGGCGCGCAGCGCGAGCAGGATGCCGGCGGCGTAGGAGTCGCTCGAGGTCGTGTCGTGGCGGATCGTCAGCGTCTCCCCCGTGCCGCCGAAGACGACCTCCTGGCGGGCGACGACGCCCGGCAGGCGGATCGCGTGCACGGGCACGCCCGCGACGATCGTGCCGCGGCCCGGCTCGTCCGGCGTCGCGGGCTGGAA
>JAPSIA010000167.1 GCA_031179215.1 Agrococcus sp. | reverse complement strand
GTGCCCATCGGGATGGCGTTCTCGATGTGGAAGAGCCCGACGATCGGGCTCACGAGCCCCGCGATCGACATGTTGAGCGCGCCGAGCAGCGACGCCGCCGTGCCGGCCTCGCGCGCGTGGCCCGCGAGCGCGAGCGTCTGCACGCACGGCATCGACAGGCCGAACGCGAAGGTGAACACGGCGAGCGGCGGGACGATGCCCGCGACGCCGAGCCCCATCGTGTCGAGCAGCACGATGAGTGCGGCGGAGACGACGAGCAGCGCGGTCGAGACCGCGAGCACCCACTGCGGGCCGAACCGGTTCGCGGCGCGGCCGGCGACCTGCGTGCCGATCGTCACGCCGACCGAGCACAGCGCGAAGACGAGCCCGAACTGGCCCGGCGTGAAGCCGTAGACCTCCTGCAGCAGGAGCGAGGAGGTGGAGATGTAGGCGAACATGCCGCCGAAGATGCTCGCGCCGATGACGGCGACGCCGACGAACACGCGGTCGGAGAGCACGGCCCGGTAGCGCTGCGCGAGCGTCGAGTGGCCGGGCGTGCTGCGCAGCTGCGGCGGGAGCGTCTCGCGCAGGAACACCAGCTGCAGGACGATCACGAGCACGGCGTAGCCCGCGAGCACCCAGAACAGGCCGCGCCAGTGCATGACGCCGACGAGCCAGGAGCCGAAGACCGGGGCCGCGATGGGCGCGAGGCCGATGACGAGCGCGAGCCGCGCGAGCGCCGTCGTGAGCTGCTTGCCGCTGAAGAGGTCGCGCACCATCGCCATCGCGACCGCGGTGCCTGCCGCGGCGCCGAAGCCCTGCACCACGCGCATGAGCGAGAGCGTCACGATGTCGGGCGCGAGCGCGACCGCGACGCTCGCGAGCACGTGCACGCTCGTCGCGATGAGCAGGGGACGCCGGCGCCCGATGCGATCGGAGAGCGGACCGACGACGAGCTGGCCGAACGCGAAGCCGAGGGTCGTGGCCGACAGCGTCAGCTGCACCATCGCGTCCGTCGTGCCGAAGTCCTCCTTCACCGACGGGAACGCCGGCAGGTAGAGGTCGATCGTGAACGGCCCGAGCCCGGCGAGCAGGCCGAGCACGATGAGGGTCGTGATGCGCTGCTTGCGGCTGAGCGCGCCGCTCGGCGAGGCGCTCACGCCTGCGCGATCGCGAGCGGGACCTCGTCGCGCGGCGCGACTCGCTCCTCGCCGGTCGTCGCGTCGTGCTCGAAGACGACGCGTCCGTCGATGAGCACCGTGCGCGGCCGCGCCATCGGGTCCATCCAGTCGCCGCCCCACACGACGATGTCGGCGCGCTTGCCGACCTCGAGCGAGCCGATCTCGTCGGCGACGCCGAGCACCTTGGCGGGGTTGATCGTGATCGCGCGCAGCGCTGTCTCGCGGTCGAGCCCTTCGCGCACGGCGAGGGATGCCTGGTGCACGAGGAACGAGATCGGGATCACGGGGTGGTCGGTGATGATCGAGATCTCGACGCCCGCGGCGGCGAGCTTGCCGGGATTCGCGATCGAGCGGCCGCGCAGCTCCATCTTCGACTTCGTCGTGAAGAGCGGGCCGATGAGCACGGGCACGCCGCGCTCGGCGAGCAGGTCGGCGACGACGTGCGCCTCGGTGCCGTGGTCGATGACGAGGTCGTAGCCGAACTCGGCCTGGATCCGCAGGGCCGTGACGATGTCGTCGGCGCGGTGGGCGTGCTGCCGCCACGGGATCTCGCGGCGCAGCACCTTGCCGAGCGCCTCCATCGTGAGGTCGACGTCGTGCCGACGCTCGTCGTCGCGGTCGGCGTGGCGGCGCTGGTAGTTCTGCGCGGCGACGAAGGCGTCGCGGATGACCTTCGCCGTGCCGAGGCGCGTCGAGGGCGTGACCTTCTTCTCGCCGTAGACGCGCTTGGGGTTCTCGCCCAGGGCGCTCTTGAGGCCCGCGGGCTCGCGCAGCACCATGTGGTCGACGATGCGGCCGTGGGTGTGCAGGGTCGTGGCCTGCCCGCCGATCGGGTTGCCGGAGCCGGGGTTCACGTTCACGGTCGTGACGCCGCCCGCGAGCGCGACGTCGAAGCCCTCGTCGAAGGGGTCGATCGCGTCGATCGTGCGCACCCCGGCCGTGTTGGGGTCGGTCATCTCGTTCGTGTCGCTCCCCGTGGGGCCGTCGCCCTCGCGGTGCACGCCGAGGTGCACGTGCGCGTCGACGAGCCCGGGGGTGACCTGGGCGCCGTCGACGTCGAGCACGCGCGCGCCCTGGGGGACGGCGACGTCGGCACCGAGCTCCGCGATCCGCCCGTCGCGCACGAGGATGGTGCCCTCGAACTCCCCGCCCTCGACGGGAACGACCTTGGCGTTGACGATGGCGAGCAGCATGCGATCCCTCTTCGTGTCAGACAGCGTCGCTCCAGTTTACGCCTGATTAGGCGAGCGAACGACCTGTGGGCGCGGTGCCGCCCGGGTTCGCGAGCGCCGACGAGCTCCGCCCGGATTCCCGAGGCGCTCAGTCGTCGAAGTGCTCCTCGAGCCGCGTCAGGGTGTCCTGCCAGCCGTCGCGGAGGTCGTCGAGCTCGTCGATCGGGGCCGTCTGCGTCACGCGCACGTGCGTGCCGTCGCCGGTGTCGATGAAGTCGACCACCACGAGCTGCTCCTCGGCCTGCAGCTCCTCGCCGCCGCCGAGCCAGTCCCAGCTCTGCACGATCCGCCTGCCCTCGTCGAGCTGCAGGTAGCGCCCCTGCACGCCGAAGCCGCCCGTGGCGGTGCGGAAGCGGTACATGCCCCCCTCGCGCACGTCGAGCTCGTAGCGGGCGTCATCGAACTGCGGCCACCACCACTGCTCGAGGCCCGCGACCGTCGTCCACAGCTCCCACACCGCATCCGTCGACGCCGCGACGAAGGCGTCGATCTCGGTGCGCTCGGCGCCTGCGGGGATCTCGATGCGCTCGGTCATGCCGCAACGCTAGCCGGGGTGGGATGCGCCCCGCACTATCGTGGGGCCGTCCGGCGACGAGCGCCCCCGACGAGAGGCCACCGCATGTCCTCCCTCCCCACCACCGACGCGTCCCGCTCCGAGCGGCTCGACCGGCTGCCGTTCACGCGCCGGCACGGGCGCCTGCTCGGCACCGCCGGCATCGGCTGGGCGCTCGACGCGATGGACGTGGGCCTCATCTCCTTCGTCATCGCCGCGCTCGCGCAGCAGTGGCAGCTCACGCACGTCGAGACGAGCTGGATCGCCTCCGTCGGCTTCGTCGGCATGGCGATCGGCGCGACGGTCGGCGGGCTACTCGCCGACCGCATCGGCCGCCGCAGCGTCTTCGCGCTCACCCTCCTCGTCTACGGCCTCGCCACCGGCGCATCCGCCCTCGTCGGCTCGCTCGCGGCGCTGCTCGCGCTGCGCTTCGTCGTCGGGCTCGGCCTCGGCGCCGAGCTCCCGGTCGCCTCGACGCTCATCAGCGAGTTCGCGCCGAAGCGCATCCGCGG
>JAPSIA010000166.1 GCA_031179215.1 Agrococcus sp. | reverse complement strand
CACGTCCCAGACGTGGTGCTCGAGGTCGTGCAGCGCGTAGACGAGCAGCGTCCAGACGGTGAAGACCGAGCCGTTGGAGCGCGTGCCGGGGCGATCCCACGCGTCGACCGGCACCGCATCCGCCGCGCTCGCGAGCGAGGCGGCGGCGAGGTCGAGCTCGGCCGCGACGTGCTCGGGCTCGAGCCCGGCGTAGCCGCCGTCGATCGCCGCTGCGTCCTGATCCCAGTTGGCGAACTCCGGGTCGTCCTCGGTGAGCAGCTGGTGCAGGCGGGCGCGCATGACGCCGCACGCGTCGCGCACGTGCGCCGCGTACTCGAGCGGCGACCACGTCGCGTCGTCGGGCCGCTCGCGCACGGCGTCGCCGTGCAGGCGCCGGTGCATCGCCGCGGCGGCGGCGCGGATGCGCGCGCCGAGCGCGTCGCGATCGACCGCGAGCGGGTCGAAGCCGCACTCGGGGCAGCGCTCCCGCAGCACCCACGTCCAGTCCTTGGTGTCGGGCTCGATCGGCATGCCCCCACCCTGCCATGCGCCGCGCCCTGGCGAGCGGATCATCCCCGAGGATGACCCGCGCTCGACGGCGGGCGGATGCGCCCGCGCGGGCCCGCTCCCTAGCGTCGGAGCCATGGAGATCTTCGAGCTGCTCGAGACGCTCGCGACGACCTCGCTCGCCGCGCTCGCGATCGCGGCAGGCACCGTCGTCGTCATCGGGATCGTCGTGGCGGCGGTCGCCTGGACCCTCGAGTCGCTCGCCGACCGGCGGCGGGAGCGCCGCAGCTGACGAGCGTGCGCGCCGCGCGCCCGGCGAGACCCGCCCGCGCTTGCACGCGCATCCCCTCCCCCGTACTGTATTCCTGAACGATCGGTCACTAATTCGGGCCCGGTCGGATCAGGCAGACGATGGAGTCAGAGGAGTCCCATGGCCGAGGCCCTGCTCGTCGGCGGCGTGCGCACGCCGGTCGGCCGCTACGGCGGCGCGCTCGCGAGCGTGCGGCCCGACGACCTCGCGGCGCTCGTCGTCGGCGAGGCCGTGCGCCGGGCCGGCATCCCCGCCGACGAGATCGACGAGGTCATCCTCGGCGGCGCGAACCAGGCTGGCGAGGACAACCGCAACGTCGCGCGCATGTCGGTGCTGCTCGCTGGCCTGCCCGACGACATCCCGGGGATCACCGTCAACCGCCTGTGCGCATCCGGCATGTCGGCCGTCATCCTCGCGTCGCAGATGATCCGGGCGGGCGACGCCGACATCGTCGTCGCGGGCGGCGTCGAGTCGATGACGCGCGCGCCGTGGGTGCAGGCGAAGCCCGAGCGGGCGTGGGCGAAGCCCGGCGAGGCGTTCGACACGTCGATCGGCTGGCGCTTCGCCAATCCGAGGCTCGTCGCGCGCGACAAGGCGACCTTCTCGATGCCCGAGACGGCCGAGGAGGTCGCGCGCGTCGAGGGCATCTCGCGCGAGGAGGCCGACGGCTTCGCGCTGCGCTCGCAGCAGCGCGCGATCGCCGCGATCGACGAGGGCCGCTTCGAGGCGGAGATCGTCGCGGTGCCCACGCGCGGCGACGAGGTCTCGGTCGACGAGCAGCCGCGCCGCGACACGAGCCTCGAGCGACTCGCGGCGCTCAAGCCCGTCGTGGGCGGCGGCTCCGTCGTGACAGCGGGCAACAGCTCGTCGCTCAACGACGGCGCGTCGGCGATCGTCGTCGCGAGCGAAGCCGCGGTCGAGCGCTTCGGGCTCGAGCCGCGCGCCCGGGTCGTGGGCGGTGCGAGCGCCGGCATCGCGCCGGAGATCATGGGTCTCGGGCCGGTGCCGGCGACCGAGAAGCTGCTCGCCCGCACGGGCATGACGATCGACGACATCGGCGCGGTCGAGCTCAACGAGGCGTTCGCGACGCAGTCGATCGGCGCGATCCGTCGGCTCGGGCTCGACGAGGAGATCGTCAACGCCGACGGCGGCGCGATCGCGCTCGGCCACGCGCTCGGCTCGTCGGGCTCGCGGCTCATCGTGACGCTGCTCGGCCGCATGGAGCGCGAGCACGCGGCGATCGGCCTCGCGACCATGTGCGTCGGCGTCGGCCAGGGCACGTCGATCCTGCTGGAGCGGGTGTGAGCTCCGCGCTCAACGGCCATTCCGCGCCGACGTGCATCCCAGCGACACATCGCCGCGACATGGCCGTTGAGGAGGTGGGTGCGTGAGCGCGACGCTGCGCGTCGAGGAGCGCGAGACGCACGTGCTCGCCACGCTCGACCGGCCCGAGAAGCGCAACGCGATCGACCAGGAGCTCGTCGACGCGCTGCACCGCTTGTGCGCGCGCCTCGAGGTCGAGCGCCGCACGCTCATCCTCACGGGCGCGGGCGGCTCCTTCGCGGCGGGTGCCGACATCGCGCAGCTGCGCGAGCGCCGCGCCGACGACGCGCGCGCGGGCATCAACACGCGCTGCTTCCAGCGCATCCGCGCCCTGCCCATGCCGGTGATCGCGGTGGTCGACGGCTACGCGCTCGGCGGCGGCGCCGAGCTCGCCTACGCCGCCGACATCCGCATCGGCACGCCATCGCTCAAGATCGGCAACCCCGAGACGGGGCTCGGCATCATCGCCGCCGCGGGCGCCACGTGGCGGCTGCCGCAGCTCGTCGGCGAGCCGCTCGCGGCCGAGATGCTGCTCACCGGCCGCATCCTCGGCGCCGAGGAGGCGCTCGCCGCCGGGCTCGTGAGCGCGGTGCTCGAGCCTGCGGCGGCGCTCGAGCGCGCCGTCGAGCTCGCCGACCGCATCGCCGCCCTCGATCCCGCGGCGACGCAGGCGACGAAGCGCGCCCTCCTCGCCCCCGCCGACGCCCACCCGGCGCTCGAGCTCGAGGAGCAAGCGGTGCTGTTCGAGTCGGAGGAGAAGGAGCGACGCATGACCGCCTTCCTCGAGCGGCGCGGCCAGGGACGGTCGAGCGCGGAAGCTCCCGACCGCGCCGCCGAGCGCGCCTCGAGCGAGCGGACGGACGCGCCATGAGCGACGAGCGCGCGCACGAGACGGATGCCGTGGTCGGCGCGGGCGCGCCCGAGCGCGTCGGGGTGCTCGGCGGCGGCCGCATGGGCGCCGGCATCGCGCACGCCTTCGCCCTCGCGGGCAGCCACGTGGTCGTCGTCGAGCGCGACGAGGCAGCCGCCGCGGCGGCGCGCGAGCGCGTCGCCGCAAGCCTCGCGAAGAGCGTCGAGCGCGGCTGGGCGGAGCCGCTCGACGAGCTCGAGGCGCGCGTGCGCGTGGCGACCGACGTCGCCGCCTTCGCCGACGCCGGCCTCGTCGTCGAGGCCGTGCCCGAGGACGAGGCGCTCAAGACCGATGCGCTCGCGCGCGTCGAGGCGGTGCTGACCGACCGCGCTGCCCTCGCGAGCAACACCTCGTCGATCTCGATCGACCGGCTCGCCGCGGGCCTCGCGCGCCCCGAGCGGTTCCTGGGCCTGCACTTCTTCAACCCCGTGCCCGCAT
>JAPSIA010000165.1 GCA_031179215.1 Agrococcus sp. | reverse complement strand
TGGGTCGAAGCATCGGCTCCGGCGACGATCGGCATGGCTGCTCCAGGCTCAGGCGAGCGGTTCGAGGTCGGCCGGCGGCTCGCTCAGCGTGCCGACGGAGCCGCTGGGATGCGTCTCGAGCATCTGCGTCCAGGTGTAGCCCCGCTGGCGCATGAGGAGCACGGCGAGCGCGTCGCCCCACGCGGCAGTGGCGAGCGTCGAGCCCATCGCGATGACGCCCCCCGGGTCAGCGCCCTCGGTGATCTCGAGCGTCACCACGGTGTCGGCGAGCTGCGCCATCGGCGACGTCGGCGCGGAGGTCAGCGCGATCAGCCGCACGCCGCGCCGGCGCGCGAGCGGCATGAGCTCGTTGATCTCGGCCGTCTGACCGCCGCGCGAGATCGCGATGACGATGTCGTCGCCGGTGAGCACGCCCATCGTGCCGTGCAGCGCGTCGGTCGGGTGCAGGAACGCCGACGGCGTGCCGCAGAAGCTCAGCAGGTGCGCCATGCGCCGCGCGATCGTGCCCGACGTGCCGGAGCCGACGACGAAGACCTTGCCGCGGCACGCCAGCAGCTGCTCGTAGACGTCGAGGAACGTGGCGTCGAGCTGGTCGGCGACCGCGGCGACCGCCGCGGCCTCCGCCAGCACGGTCTGCCGAGCGGCGTCCAGGAACCGGGTGTCGGCCATGCTCAGTGGAGGGTGTAGCCGCCGTCGACCACCAGCACGGTGCCCGACATGAAGCTCGACGCGTCGGAGGCCAGGAGCACCATCGCGGGGCCCAGCTCGTCGGGCGTGGCGTAGCGGCGCTGCGGCGCGTCCTCGATCCAGTAGCGCTGGAACTGCGGCTCGTCGACCGGCGACATGTCGGTCTTGATGTAGCCGGGTGCGATCGCGTTCACGCGCACGCCGTGCGGGGCCCACTCGACCGCGAGCGACTTCGTGAGCTGGTGCACGGCGGCCTTCGACGCGTTGTAGGCGGGCTGCATCTGCGGGCGGTTCACGATCTGACCGGAGATCGATCCGACGTTGACGATGACGCCGTCCCCCCGCTCGACCATGTCCTTGCCGACCACCTGCGTGACGTTCCACAGCGCGGTGAGGTTCGTGTCGATCACGTGCGACCACTCGTCGGGCGTGACCTCGAGCGCCGGGCGGTGGATGCACGCCCCGGCGTTGTTCACGAGCACGTCGATGCGCCCGGCCGCCTCGAGCGCTTGGGCGACGACGCCCTCGACGCCCTCGCGGGTCAGGAGGTCGCCGAGCGCCACGTGCGCCGTCGTGCCGAGCGCCTCGAGCTCCTGCCGCGTGCGCTCCGCCGCGTCCGCGTCCCGCGCGTGCACGATGATGTCGGCGCCGGCTTCCGCGAGCGCCTGGGCGAAGGCGCGGCCGAGGCCCCGCGTCGCGCCGGTGACGAGCGCGGTGCGCCCCGTGAGGTCGAATCGATCCATGACCGTCATGTCTTGCTCTCCTCCACCGGCAGCGCCGGGATGTGCCGAGCGCGCACCGCGCTCGTGGTCGAATCGAGCACGGCCGTCGCCCGTGCTCGCGTTGCGGCGATCGCTGCCGCGTTCACCTCGTCGACGTCGCGCACCCAGGCCTCCGCCTCGGCGCGCGAGCGCCCGAACTGCATGTGCCTGCGCACGAGCCGCTCGCGCCGCAGCTCGTCGTCGAGGTCGACGAACCAGCCCTCGTCGAGCTGTGCGCGCACGTCGTCCCACGCACCGTCGAGCAGCAGGTAGTTGCCCTCGACGATGACGACCCCCGCCCGCGCGTCGACCGCGATGGCGTCGGGGATGCTCGCGTCGAGCGTCCGGTCGAACTCCGGCGCGAGCACGGACTCGCCGCTCCTGATCCGTCGGAGCAGCTCGGCGAAGCCCGACGCGTCGAACGTCTCCGGTGCCCCCTTGCGCTCTCGCAGCCCGAGTCGGTCGAGCTCGTCGTTGGAGCGATGGAACCCGTCCATGGGCACCACGACGGCGTCGTCGCCCACGGCTGCCGCGAGCGCCGCGGCGAGCGTGCTCTTGCCGGAGCCCGGCGCTCCCGCGAGGCCGATGATGAGCCTGCGCCCCGCCGGGAGCGAGGATCGCGCCGCGGCGATGCGATCGCGCGCGCCGTCGATGTCCAGGATCGGTGCCGTCACCGTGCTCCGTTCAAGGTCTCGGCGCCACGGCGCCGTCGGATGGGCTCGGGGCGGCATGGGCGTCTCGCCCGCGGCCGCCCCGAGCCCGCTGCACGTGGCTAGCCGATGAGGCCGGCCTCCTCGTACAGCGTGATGTACTCCTCGACGTTCTCGCTCGTGATGAGCGGGTTGCCGATGTCGACGTTCACCGTCTCCTCGGCGCCCGTGAGCAGGTCGTGCACCGCCTGCATGTTGAGCTCTGCGAGCTCCTGGGCGTTCTGCAGCGTGCTCGCCGTCATCGTGCCCTCCTGGATGAGGAGCGTTGCCTCGGGCGTGCCGTCGACGCCGTAGGCGAGCACGTCCTCGAACGCCGGGTCGTCGCTGACGGCCTCGAGAGCACCGGCGGCCATGTTGTCGTTCATGGAGATGATGGCGTCGATCTCGCCGTGCGCGAGCGACCAGTCCTCCATGAGCGTGAGCGCCTCGTCCTTGTTCCAGTTCGCGATGTCCTCGGCGACGATCGTCACGTCGGGGCGCTGGGCGAAGAAGGTCTCCTCCCACGCCCTGCGGCGCTCGGTGCTGTGGAAGTTGCCGCCGGGGCCGTTCAGCACCACGACGTTGGCGCCGTCGGGGACCTGCTCGACCGCGAGCTCGGCGACGACCGCGCCCTGGTCGAACGGGTTCGCGTCCACCGAGCTGCCGCCGTTGAGGCCCTCGACGCGCGGGTTCGTCGTGATCACGACGATGCCGGCGTCGATCGCCTGCTGGATGTAGGGGAACTGCGCCTCGCCGTTGTTCGCCTGCACGATGATCGCGTCGAACTGGTTGGCGATCGCGTTCTCGATGAGCGAGTTCTCGACCTCGTCGTTGGCCTGGCCGTCGAACACCTCGAGGTTGATGTCCTCGTAGTTCTCGGCCTCCGCCTGCATCTCGTTCGCGAGCCATGCCGCGAACGAGTCGACCTGGGCGCGAGCGATGTACGCGACGTCGAAGGTGTCGTCGTCACCGCCCCCGCTGCCGCCGGTCGAGCATCCGACTGTGGTGAGTGCGACCGCGGCGGCGATGCCGGCGGCCGCGAGGGACTTCTTGTTCACTATCCACTCCTTAGGAGATAGGTGCGCGGGAAGGCGCGTTCGGTGGGAAGGGGGAAGAGGGAAGGCCTCGGGCCTCAGGAGCCGCCGGTGCCGGCGGGCGAGGGCTTGCGCGCCCCGCTCGAGGGTGTGCCGTCACGGGGAGCGGTGGGCTTCAGGATCACGGTCTTGCGCTTGCCGCGCTTCGACCAGACGTCGTAGGCGACCGCGACCACGATGATGGCGCCCATCACGATCTGCTGGATGTAGGAGCCGACGCCCGTGAGGTTCATGATGTTGCCGAGGAGGCCCACGATGAGCGCGCCGGCGAGCGTGCCGGCCGTCGTGCCGACGCCGCCGGAGAAGCTCGTGCCGCCGACGATGGGCGCCGTGATCGCCTGCA
>JAPSIA010000164.1 GCA_031179215.1 Agrococcus sp. | reverse complement strand
TCCGAGCGCCGCCAGGAGAGCTGGTAGTAGTGGTCGACGTGGCCCGCGGGCAGGTCGTCGCCGAGGCCCGACTCCTCGAACAGCTCGAGCGGGATGGGCGCGCCCTCGTTCGCGTGCGTCGCGATGAGCTCCTCGGGCGAGAGCACGATGAGGTTGAGCGCGGCCGTCGGGAACTCGCGCCGCAGCTCGGCCACCGTCGCCGTCACCGCGTCGAACAGCGGCTCTCCGGCCTCGTGCCGCCGCAGGATGAGCGCGAACACCATCGCGGTGTCGGTGTCGCCGCCGACGCGCGCGAGCTCCGCATCCGTCACCTTCGCCCGCAGCTGCTCGATCGGCGCGACCGAGCCGTTGTGGGCGAGCACGATCTCGCCCA
This sequence comes from Agrococcus sp., assembly GCA_031179215.1. Classification (GTDB taxonomy): domain Bacteria; phylum Actinomycetota; class Actinomycetes; order Actinomycetales; family Microbacteriaceae; genus Agrococcus. Next base: position 3,204 of record JAPSIA010000164.1, on the reverse strand, counting down.
CGCGGAACGGGTGCGTGTTGGCCACGCGCGTCGCGAGCCCCTCGGTCGCGAGGCGCAGGTGCGTCAGCCGCGCGCGGGTCGGGGTGTCGACGAGGGCGTCGGTGAGGTCGGGGTTGTCGAGGCCGCGGGCGGCGTCGCGGTAGCGCCGCACCTCGTTGCCGTCGAGCCACGCGGTGCCCCAGCCGTCGGTGTGCAGGCGGCCGAGCCGCTGCCATTCGACGCACGAGGCGCTCCCGATGACGTCCCGTGTGGTGGCAGGCGTGGGGGAGACGTGCGCGAGCAGTCGGCACATGTCGCATCCCTCCTTCTGCCGTCCATCCTCTCGCATCCGAGCGGGCGGGGGCGGATGCGTCGTCACGGGGTGTAACGCGGCGCGCCGCGTGCACAGTCCCGGCGCGCGCTGCCGCGCCAGGGGCCGACCTGGGGGAGGATGGGGGGATGGGGATCGAGCTGACGCCTGAGCAGCTGGCGATCCACGAGCGCATCGAGCGCGGCGAGGGCCACCTGTTCATCACCGGTCGCGCGGGCACCGGCAAGTCGACCCTGCTGCGGCACCTCACCGAGCACTCGCAGAAGCAGATCATCGTGTGCGCGCCCACGGGCGTCGCGGCGCTCAACGTCGGCGGCCAGACGATCCACTCGCTGCTGAAGCTGCCGCTGGGCGTGATCGCCGATGCGCCGCTGCGGCAGAGCGCCGAGCTCAAGCGCATGCTCGGCAAGCTCGACCTGCTCGTGATCGACGAGATCTCGATGGTCAACGCCGACCTCATGGATGCGATCGACCGCTCGCTGCGGCAGGCGCGCGGCGTGCGCTCGGTGCCCTTCGGCGGCGTGCAGATCGTGATGTTCGGCGACCCGTACCAGCTCGCGCCCGTGCCCGGCGATGCCGAGGAGCGCGCCTACTTCGCCGACCACTACGAGTCGATGTGGTTCTTCGACGCGCGCGTGTGGCGCGAGGCCGAGCTCGACGTCGTCGAGCTCGTGCACATCCACCGGCAGTCGGACCTCGAGTTCAAGCAGGCGCTGAACGCCGTGCGCCACGGCACCGTCACCGCCGAGATCGCGCAGCTGCTGAACGACGCGGGGGCGCGGACGCCGCCGGGCGACGACGTGCTGACGCTCGCGACGCGCAACGACACCGTCAACCGCATCAACGCGCGCGAGCTCGCCCGGCTGCCGGGTCGCTCGAAGACGGCGCTCGCAGAGATCTCGGGCGACTTCGGCGGGCGGCAGTACCCGGCCGACGCCGAGCTGCAGCTCAAGCTCGGCTCGCAGGTGATGTTCCTGCGCAACGATGCCGAGGGGCGCTGGGTCAACGGCTCGCTCGGCAAGGTCGTCGACATCGGCGGCACGGTGTGGGTCGAGGTCGACGGCGAGCAGCACGAGGTCGAGCCGGCCGTGTGGGAGCAGTACCGCTACTCGTACTCGCCCACGACGAAGGAGATCAAGCGGGAGGTCGTGGCCGAGTTCACGCAGTTCCCGCTGCGGCTCGCGTGGGCGGTCACGATCCACAAGTCGCAGGGCAAGACCTTCGATCGCGCCGTCGTCGACCTCGGCTCGCGCGCGTTCGCGCCCGGGCAGACGTACGTCGCGCTCTCGCGGCTGACGTCGCTCGAGGGCCTCTACCTCTCGCGGCCGCTGCAGCCTCGCGACATCATCGTCGACCAGCGCGTGCGCCGCTTCATCCACGAGGTGCGCGAGCGCGACGCGGCGCGCGCCGCGCGCGACGACCTGCGCGATGCTCCGCCCGCGGAGACCGCGGGCGAGGCGGACGTGCGCGATCGCGTCGACGCGCTCTTCGGGGCCGACGCCCCCACGCCGTTCTGACCGCCGAGCGCTCAGGCGTCGCGCCCGGGGTCAGGATCCTCGGCGATCGCCGAGAGGAACCGCGTCACCGCGCGGCGCTCCTCGGTCGAGAGCGTCGCCGCGACGCGCAGCCGCCGCGCATGCTCGGCGCCGACGGCGGCCGACACGAGTGCGCGCGTGCCGGGCGAGACGACGATCGACAGCGCCCGGCGGTCGCTCGGGTGCGGCTCGCGGTGGATGTGGCCGGCGGCCTCGAGCCGATCGAGCAGCTTCGTGACCGACGGCCCCTTGAGCCCGAGGTGCTCGGCGAGCTCGGTCGAGGTGACCACGCGATCGCCGCTCGCCATGAGGAAGCGGATCGCGCGCACGTCGTTCTCGCCGAGCCGCATCGATCGCCGGCTCGCCGCGCGCTGCGCGTCCGCGGCGCTGCTCCAGCGGCGCATCGCCTCGAAGAGGTCGACGATCTCCTCGATGTCGGCATCGCTGAGCCCCAGCTCGCGCACGAGCGACGCGGATGCGTCGTGGCTGCGAGGGTCGATCTCCCTTCGCGTGTCGTGGCCCGGGCGGCGAGACTGGAGCATGCGGGCCATGCTAATTCGCTCGACTCATAGTTGCCTAGGCTCATGATTTGGTACGGTCGAGCCATGGATGCTCCGGGCCACGCGCGCGACGACCCCTCGCAGGAGCTCGTGGTGCTCCTGGATCCCGACGGCACGCCCATCGGCTCGGCCCCGAAGGCGACCGTCCACTCCGAGGCGACGCCGCTGCACCTCGCCTTCTCCTGCCACCTCCTCGCCGAGGACGGGCGCATGCTCGTCACCCGCAGGGCGCTCACGAAGGCCGCGTGGCCCGGGGTCTGGACGAACGCGTGCTGCGGGCACCCGGCGCCGGGCGAGCCCGTCGAGGACGCGGTTCGCCGCCGAGTCCGCGAGGAGCTGGGGGTTGGGGTTGCGGGGCTCGAGCTCGTGCTGCCCGACTTCGCCTACCGCGCGGTCGACGCCAGCGGCGTCGTCGAGCACGAGCGGTGCCCCGTCTTCTTCGGCCGGATCGAGGGGCAGCCGCGACCCGACGCCCGGGAGGTCGCGGAGTGGCGGTGGGTCGAGCCGGAGTCGCTCCTCGCCGGCATCCGCGCGACGCCGTGGGCCTTCAGCCCGTGGCTCGTGCTGCAGGCCGAGCAGCTGCCCGAGCTGGCGGGTGTCGTGTGACCGCGGTCGACGCGCCGACGCTCCTGGCCGAGGTCGAGCGGCGCATCGGCGCACTCGCGGGCCCCAGCGGCCCCCACCCCGTGCAGGCGGCGGCGGCCGCCGCCGTCGCGGGTGGCAAGCTGCTGCGGCCCCGGCTCGTGCTCATCGCCGCGGGCGGCGGCGCAGAGCCTGCCGCGCTCGTCGAAGCCGCGGC
>JAPSIA010000055.1 GCA_031179215.1 Agrococcus sp. | reverse complement strand
CGCGGCGGATGCGGTGCCGGTCGACGCGTGGGATCGCCCCGGCACGCGCTCCAACGGCTCGGTCTTCACCGTCTGGACGCTGCTCGTCTACGCGCTGCACGACCTCGAGCACCACGTCTGGGACGTGCGCTGAAGCGAGCTGGGCGGGCGCGGCCCGCGTGGTGCTGAGCCGGCGTCGCGCAGCCGGCAGGAGCCTGAGCGCGCAGCGCGAACCCCCTGCTCACTCGCCTCGACCCTCGCCCAGCCCGAGCAGCGCCAGTGCCGCCTGCCGCGGCACCGAGACGTCGAGCCCGGTCGTCTCGCGGAAGGCGGCGAGCCGGTTGACGATCGTGTTGCGGTGCACGAAGAGCGCCGCGGCGCTCTCCTTGATGGACCCTGTGCTGCAGACATGCCGCACCGCCTCGACCACCCGTCGACGCTCGAGCTCCGGCAGGTCGAGCAGCGCATCCTGCACGCGCGCGACGCTCGGCAGCACGGGAGCAAGGCGCTGATGGGCGAGCACCAGCCAGGCCTCGGCCTCCGTCGCCGCGCCCTCGCCCGGCAGCGCTGCGAGCTCGACCAGCAGCGCCGCGACGGCGGGCAGCGCGCGCAGGCCGACCGCGGCGGGCTCGTAGCCGCTGCGCGTGCCCTCGAGCGCGCGTCGCAGCTCGTCGCCGGCGCCGCGCGGACGCACGAAGACGGTGCCGGCGTCGGTGTCCCACGCCACCGCGTGCGGGGCGCGCAGCGCGGCCACCGCCCGGCGGGCGCGATCCGCGTCGCGCTCGGGCACGAACGCGACCTCGAACGTGCCGTCGAGCGGCAGCCGCAGCCTCGGCTCCTCGAGCCTGGCCACCTGCTCTGCCGCGGATCCTGCGGCGAGCAGCCGTCCGAGGGCCCGGCCCTGGTCGATCCGGGTGTCGCGGGCCAGCGTCGCCTGCTCGTCGAGGAACGCCTCCTGGACGTCGCCGATGTAGCGCTCGACCACCTCCAGCACCTCCTCGGCGTGCAGCACCAGGAGGTCGGCGGGCGCGTCGCCGAGCGCCCGCTGCAGCCCCGCCCACAGGACGCGGAAGTCGAGCCGCACCGCCTCCAGCACGTGCTCCCGCTCCACGCCCTGGCGAGCGCGGCGCGCCCCGAGCCTCGCCGGCAGGGTGCGCAGCTCCTCCGTCAGCGGTGCGCGCGCGAGCAGGGCGATGAGCATGTCCATCGTCTCGCCGGCGGTGCGGCGCAGCTCGTCTCCGGTCACGAGCTGCTCGTCGTAGCTGCCCAGCGCGCGCAGGCGCTGGAGGAAGTCGTCGACCAGGGCGTCCCGGTCGTCGGCCAGCCGGTCGAGCAGCTGCGCCCAGGCCGCTGCCGTGTCCACTCGATCCATCGCCGCTCCCGTCTCGCCGCCTGCACATCGATGGTCCCGCATCGCGCCGGAAGGTCGCGCGTGCGTCTGTGCACCTGCACACCGTGCGGGCGCAAACGTGGGCGGATGTCGATTGCGCCTCCGAGCGCCGCGGCCGCACGCTGGCTGGAACACCGTCCCGCACCACGACCAGGGAGCACGACCATGGCAGTCGCAGACCAGATCAAGCCGACCTCCGGGCGGCTCGACAGCACCAAGATGCGGAAGATCGCGACCGCGAGCGTCATCGGCACGACCGTGGAGTGGTACGACCTCTTCCTCTTCGGCACCGCGTCCGCGCTCGTCTTCAACGAGATCTTCTTCCCCGACCTCCCGCCGGCGCTCGGCACGATCCTGTCGTTCCTGACCTTCGCCTCCGCCTACCTCGCCCGCATCATCGGTGCCGTGGCGTTCGGCCACTTCGGCGACCGGCTCGGCCGCAAGTCGATGCTGCTGATCTCGCTCATCACCATGGGCGCTGCGACCTTCGCGATCGGCCTCATCCCCGACGCGTCGGTCATCGGCGTCGCCGCCCCCTTCCTGCTGCTCACGCTCCGCGTCATCCAGGGCCTCGCCCTCGGCGGCGAGTGGGGCGGTGCCGTGCTCATGACGGTCGAGCACGCCCCCGCGCACCGTCGCGGCTGGTACGGCTCGCTCGTGCAGGTCGGTGTGCCTGCCGGCACGCTGATCGCCAACCTGGTGTTCCTGATCGTCACCTCGCTGGTCGACCGCGAGGCACTGCTCACCTGGGGCTGGCGCGTGCCGTTCCTCGCCTCGATCGTGCTCGTCGCGGTCGGCATCTACATCCGCCTCCAGATCGAGGAGACGCCCTCGTTCCAGCAGGTGCGCGAGCAGGGCGCCAAGGCGAAGATCCCCTTCGCCTACCTCATGCGCAAGTACTGGAAGCAGGTCATCCTCGGCGGCATCGCAACGCTGTCGACGGGCTCGACCTTCACGCTGCTGGTCGCCTCGGGCGTCAACTACGGCACCTCGGAGCAGGGCCACTCGGATTCGACGATGCTCTGGGCAGTGCTCGTCGCGTGCATCGTGGCGCTGATCGGCATCCCGTTCTTCGGACGCCTCTCCGACCGCATCGGCCGCAAGAAGATCATCGCGGCCGGCATCGTGGGCGAGGTGCTGCTCGCCTTCCCGTTCTTCTGGCTGATGGACACCGGCAGCGTCGTCGGCGTCATGGTGGCGTACTCGCTCATGATGCTCGCGTTCGCGGCGAACTACGGACCGATCGCGACCTTCCTCGCCGAGCTGTTCGGCAGCAAGATCCGCTACTCGGGCCTGTCGGTCTCCTACATGCTCTCGGGCCTGCTGGGCTCGGCGATCACCCCGGCGATCACGGTCTGGCTGCTCAGCATCACCGGGGAGTCGTCGTCGATCGCCTGGTACGTGCTGGTGGCCGCGCTGGTCTCGCTCATCGCCCTGTTCCTGCTGGCCGAGAACCGGCTCGCGAGCATCGACACCGTCGACGCTCGCCAGGTCGACGGCTCGTCGGCCGACGCCGCAGCAGGCGCGCGGGACGCGGAGCGCCCGTGACGATCCGTCGCATCCGGACGGCCGACGGGCTCGCCGAGCCCGTCGGCCCGTTCTCCCACGGGGTCGTCGCCGACGGGCTCGTGTTCACGAGCGGCCAGCTCCCCGTGCTCGCCGACGGCAGCACGCCGGAGGCCTTCGAGGAGCAGGTGGAGGCGGCGATCGCCAACCTCCGCGCGGTGCTGCGGGCGGCGGGCACCGATCTCGACCAGGTGCTGAGCGTGCGCGGGTTCCTCACCGATCGTGCGCAGCTCGAGCCCTACAACCGCGTCTACGCGCGGCACTTCGGGGAGCACCTGCCGGCTCGCACGACCGTCGGCGTCGCTCTCTGGGGCGTCTCGATGGAGATCGACTGCATCGCCCGCGTCCCGGAGACCGCTCGATGATGGACCCGCGCGCGCTGATCGACGCACTCGCGGACGTCGAGCTGCCGACGATCGGTCACGAGCTCGAGGAGGGCTTCTGCGGCCCGCAGATCCAGCCCGTCGGCGAGGTGCGCCGCACCGCGGGTCGCGCGCGCACCCTCGACCTCGACGAGCCCGACGCGCTGGCCGTCAACGCGGCGCTGCTGGCGCTGCAGCCGGGCGAGGTGCTCGTCATCCGCGTCGCATCCGCCAAGCACGCTCCGGTGGGCGCCGTCACGGCGGCAGCGGCGCGTGCGCGCGGCGCGGCCGGCATCGTCGTCGCCGGTCCGGTGACCGATGTCCGGGTGCTCGCGAGCACCGCGGCGGAGCTGCCCGTCTGGGCAGCGGGCACGACTGCACGGACCACGAAGCGCCTCGGCGGCCCCGTGCGGCTCGACGAGCCGATCGCCGTCGGCGACGCGGTCGTGCACCCCGGTGACGTCGTCGCCGGCGACGAGCACGGCGTGCTCGTGCTGCGCCCGGGATCGATCGATCCCGAGACCCTCGAGCGCGCCAGGGCGTCGGACGATGCGGAGCCGGCGCTGCTGCGGCGCATCGCCGAGGGCGAGCCGCTCGAAGCCCTGATCGCACACACACCACGGGAGGATGCATGACCAGCACCGATCGCTCCGCCGGCCACCTGATCGTGGCGCAGCTCGAGCACGAGGGGGTCGAGCGCGTCTACTGCGTGCCCGGCGAGTCCTACCTCGACGTGCTCGACGGTCTCCACGACTCGCCGATCGACGACGTGGTGACCCGGCACGAGGGCGGCGCGGGCTTCATGGCCCTCGCCGAGGGCCGGCTCACGGGACGCCCCGGTGTCGCGCTCGTCACGCGCGGCCCTGGCGCGGCGAACGCGTTCATCGCCGTGCACACGGCACATCAGGACGCCACGCCGCTCGTGCTCATGGTCGGGCTCATCCCGGTGCCCGACCGCGGCCGCGAGGCCTTCCAGGAGTTCGACCTCACGGCCTGGTTCGGCAGCACCGCCAAGCACGTCGTCACGCTCGACGACCCCGCCTCGGCCGCGCGCGTCGTCGCCGAGAGCATGCGCATCGCCCGCAGCGGGCGCCCCGGCCCCGTCGTGATCGGCTTGCCCGAAGACGTCATCCGCCTCTCCGCCGGCGGCGCGGACGTGCTCGATCCGGCTCCGGGCGGCCCCGTCGAGCCGTCTGCAGCCGCGGTGGCAGCGCTCGACGGACGGCTCGCCCGCGCCGAGCGCCCGATCGTGGTCGTCGGCGGCGAGGGATGGACGGCCGAGTCCGGCCGCGCCCTCGTCGACTGGGCCACGACGCAGCACATCCCGGTCGCCGCCGACTTCCGGGCGTGGGATGCGGTGCCGCACGACGCCGCGGCATACGTGGGCGCGCTCGGGTACGGACGCGCCGACGCGCTGGCGGCGCTGCTCGGCGACGCAGACCTCGTGCTGCTCGTCGGGTGCCCCCGCACCGATGTGCTCAGCGACGGCTACCGGCTCTCGCAGCAGGCCGAGACGGTCGTCGTGATGCCGGGCGCGCCGCTCGGCCACTCGGGTCGTCTCGACCAGCTGGTCAGCGCCGATCCGGTGGGCTTCGCCGCCGCCCTGCCCGAGCCGCGGCATCGCTTCGACGCCGCACGGCTGAGAGCGGCGCGGGCCGCGCACGAGCGCTTCTCGACGCCGGCGCCCGCGGGCGATGGCGCGGCCGACGACGACTACGTCGACCTCACCGCCGTCATGGCCGTGCTGCGCGGCGAGCTGACGGAGGACGCGATCATCACCTTCGGAGCCGGCAACCACGCGATCTGGCCCTCGCGCTACCTGCCCCACCGCGTGCCTGGCACGCTGCTGTCGCCGCGCAACGGCGCCATGGGCATGGGCATCCCGGCAGCGGTCGCCGCCGCGCTCGTCAACCCGGGCCGCGAGGTCGTCTCGGTCGCCGGCGACGGCTGCTTCCTGATGAACGGGCAGGAGATCGCCACCGCGGTCGGGTACGGCGCCGCGTTCGTCGCGATCGTCGTCGACAACGGCGTCTTCGCCACCATCCGCGAGCACCAGGAGCACCACTACCCGGGCAGGCCCTCGGGGACGCACCTGACGAACCCCGACTTCGCGGCACTGGCGCGCTCGTTCGGCGGCTTCGGCGCCACCGTCGCGAGCGCGGGCGAGTTCCGCGAGGCCTATCGCGCTGCGCGCGCCAGCGGGCTCCCGGCGGTGCTGCACCTGCGGCAAGACCCTGCGGCGCGCGCGCCGCGCACCGACGGCTGAGGCCGTGGAGCGCCCGGAGCCCCGCTCGCGCCCCCGAGCGGCGAGCGGTCCGCGCACCGACCGACGAGCGAGATCGAGCTGGGAGACGACATGACCACCGAGGAGACCGGCGCGCGAGCCTCGACCGGCGGATCCGCGATCGACGCGTCGCGCGCCGCGGCGTTCCTGGCCGACTTCGCGACGATGAGCGCGTTCGGCGCCACGGAGCGTGGCGGTGTCGACCGGCAGGCCGCGACGCCCGCCGACAACGAGCAGCGGCGCTGGATGCAGGGGCTGCTCGAGCAGCACGGGCTGCGCGTGGAGTACGACCGCATCGGCAACCAGTTCGGCCTGCTCGAGCTCGTGCCCGGCGCCCCCTACGTCGTCGTGGGCTCCCACATGGACTCGCAGCCGACCGCGGGCCGCTACGACGGTGCCTACGGCGTGCTCGCCGCAGCCCACGCGGTGTTCGCGATCGCCGACGAGCTGGCGGCCTCGGGCGAGACGCCGGCGCTGAACATCGCCGTCGTCAACTGGTTCAACGAGGAGGGCTCGCGGTTCGTGCCCTCGATGATGGGCTCGTCGGTCTACACCGGTCTCCTGCCCCTCGAGGAGGCGCTCGCGGTCACCGACGCCGCCTCGGTGACGGTGCGAGAGGCGCTCGCCCCCACGGGCTTCCTCGGCGAGGGGGACGGGCCGGTCGCCGCGTGCTGCGCGGAGATCCACATCGAGCAGGGCCGCCTGCTCGAGGCGTCGGGCACCACCATCGGCCTCGTCACCGCGAGCTGGGCGGCGAGCAAGTACGTCGTCACCGTCGAGGGCGAGCAGTCGCACTCCGGCGCCACCGTGATGGAGGATCGGCACGACGCGCTGCTCGGCGCCTCGCTGCTGGTGGTCTTCGCCCGCGAGCTGGCCGACCGGTTCCCCGGCGTGCTCCACACCGCGGTCGGCAAGCTCGACGTCTACCCCAACTCGCCCGTCGTCGTCGCCTCGCGGGTGCGCCTGCTGCTCGATCTGCGCTGCGCCGACGAAGCCGTGCTCGCCGAGGCGAACGCCCTGCTGGCGACCGAGCTCGCCGCGATCGAGCAGCGCGCGTCGGTGTCGTTGCGCGTCGAGCGCTCGCACGAGTGGGGCATCAACCCCTATCAGCCCGAGGGAGTGGCGCTCGCGCGCTCTGTCGCGGCGCAGCTCGGCTACTCGCACGACGAGATCAAGACGGTCGCCGGCCACGACTCCATCAACATGAAGGAGCGCGTGCCGACGGTCATGCTCTTCGTGCCCTCGATCGAGGGCATCTCGCACAACGAGGGCGAGCGCACGAGCGATGCGGATGCGCTGGCGGGCCTCGACGTGCTGACGGGCGTCGTGCGCCGGCTCGCCGCGGGCGAGCTGCGCGCCCCGTAGCCTCCACCCCCCGAACCCACCCCGCACTCCAGGAGGAGCCATGGCCTACCGCTCTGTCGACCCCAGCACCGGCGAACTGCTCGCCGAGTTCCCCGACGCCACCGACGCCGAGGTCGAGGCGACGCTCGCAGCCGCCGAGCAGGCCTTCGCGACGGTGCCGCCCCTCGAGCAGCGCCTCGCTGCGATGCGCCGGATCGCGGTGTCCTTCCGCGAGCAGGAGCGCGCGCTCGCCGAGATCGCTGCGCGCGAGATGGGCAAGCCTGTGGGAGAGGGCATCGGCGAGGTGCGCCTGGTCGCCGAGATCTGGGAGTGGTACGCCGACCGGCCCGAGCTGCTGCAGGACCGCGCGCTCGAGACCGCGCTCGACGGCACCCGCGCGCGCGTGCAGCTGCGGCCCACCGGCCCGGTGCTGGGCATCATGCCGTGGAACTTCCCCTACTACCAGGTCGCTCGGCTCGCGGCCCCCAACCTGCTGCTGGGCAATCCCGTGATCATCAAGCACGCGGGCAGCTGCACCGGCGCCGCCGAGGCGATGCAGCGCATGGCCGACGCGAGCGGCCTGCCGCGGGGCGCCTACCAGACGGTGCGCGCCACGAACGAGCAGATCGCGAGCATGATCGCCGACCCGCGCGTGCAGGGCGTCTCGCTCACCGGCAGCGAGCGCGCGGGCGCAGCGGTCGCCGAGGCGGCCGGTCGCGCGCTGAAGCGCTGCGTGCTCGAGCTGGGCGGCTCCGACCCCTTCATCGTGCTCGCCGCCGACGACCTCGACGCGGTCGTCGCGACCGCCATCGAGGCGCGCACGCGCAACTGCGGTCAGGCCTGCACCTCGGCGAAGCGCTTCATCGTGCACGAGTCGCTGCACGACGCCTTCGTCGACAAGCTCGTCGAGGGGCTCGAGGCGCTGCGCGTGGGCTCGCCCTTCGACCGCGACGTGCAGGTCGGGCCGATGTCGAGCGAGAGCGCGGCCGACGAGCTGATCCGCCAGGTCGAGGCCGCGGTCGCCGAGGGTGCGACGCTCGTCACGGGCGGTCGCCGCAGCCCCGGTCCGGGCGCCTTCGTGGAGCCCGGGGTGCTGGTGGGCGTCGATCGCACGATGGCGACGTGGCACGAGGAGCTCTTCGGGCCGGTCGCGATGGTCGTGCCGGTGTCGGACGCGGCGGAGGCCGTGCGGGTCGCCAACGACTCGCCCTTCGGCCTCGGCGCCAACGTCTTCGACACCGACGCGGAGCGGGCGGCCTGGGTGGCCGAGCGGCTGCAGGCGGGCATGGTCTCGATCGGTGCCTTCGGGGTCACGCGGCCCGAGCTGCCGTTCGGTGGCGTGAAGCGCTCGGGGTTCGGCCGTGAGCTCGGCCCGGATGCGGTGCTCGAGTTCGCGAACCGGCGGCTGGTGACCGAGACGGCCTGATCGGCGGCTCGCGCAGGGGTCGCGACGCGAGCGCCGCCTACTCGAGATCGCGCAGCAGCAGCCGGATCACGCCGGCCTGGTCCGGCACGGAGGGGTCGAGGCCGGTGAGCCGGGTGAAGGTGTTGAGGCGCTTCAGCATCGTGTTGCGGTGCAGGAACAGCTGCCCGGAGCTCTCGGAGATCGAGCCGGAGCGCATGTAGGCGCGGACCCCCTCGAGCAGCGCCTCTCGGCGATCGGCGGGCAGCGCGAGGACGTCGGCGAGCTGCTCCGCGCGGAAGGCAGCGCCCGCGGCTCCCAGGCCCTCGTCGACCAGGTGCTGCCAGTGCGAGGCGATCGTCGCGGCGGTGCCCGGCTCGGTCACCAGATCGGCGAGCCTCCGTGCGATCTGCCACGCCGTCGAGACGCTGCCGAGCCCGTCGACCACCGGCGAGACGCCGGCGGGCACCTGGTGCAGCAGGCCTCGGGCGTGCTCGCCGAGTGCCCGGTCGTCGAGGATGGCGAGCTCGATGCCGTCGATGGCGTGCACGTCGGGACGCGGCGTCAGGCGGCCGAGGGCGTGCTGGAACTGCCGGGCGAAGCGCGACGTGCCGACGAGGACGCGATACCGGCCGTCGAGCGCGTAGCCGAACATCGCCGCGATGTGCCCGAGCTGCGCCGGATCGTTGGCCTGCCCCACGACGAGCCGGCGCAGCAGCGATCCGCGCTCGCGCTCCAGCTCCCGATTCACGAGCGTCAGCTCGGCGATGTACGCCGCCTGGATCCTGCTCGTGTGCAGCTCGACCGCGTCCCAGATCGTGGCGACCTCCTCGGCGAGCGCCACCACCTCCGACTCCCGCGCCTCGTCGCGGAGCACGCCCCAGAGGAACCGGAAGTCCATGCGCACCGCGCGGGCGAGGGAGTCGAGCGCGATGCCCTGCCGGGCGCGGCGCTGGCCGATGCTGTCGGACCGCGCACCCAGCTGCTCCTGCACGTCCTCGCCCGCGAGCAGCCGCATGAGCAGGTCGAGCGCGTCGTGCGCCGTGCGGTAGAGCTCGTCGTCCGCGACGGCGGCGACGGAGTAGCCGGGCAGCAGCCTGACGGCGCGGATGTACTCCTCGGTCGTCCGGTCCAGATCGAAGTGGCAGCGCGAAGCGATCTCGGCGAGGACGGAGGTGTGCATCTGCACAGGGTATGGCGAGGAACGCGGTGCGAGGCGTGCTTGTCGCCACGACCGGCGCTGCTGAGGATGGAAGAGCCGGGCAGAGCAGCCCGCCGAGGACCGAGGAGAACCATGCCCAGTGCACCGCATGCTGTCAGCGCAGCGCCTCTCGACGCGACGACGCGGGAGCGCATCCTGCGCGCGGTCGACGCGAGGTTCGACGAGCAGCTCGCCTTCACCCAGGAGGTCGTGCGCCACCCCTCGCTGCGCACGCGCGAGGCCAGCGCGCAGGATCTGCTGCACCGCGCGATGGAGGAGCGCGGGCTGCAGATGGACCGCTGGGAGCTCGATCCCTCCGCGCTCGCGACCCACCCTGGCGCCGGCATCGTGGACGTCTCCTACGACGAGGTCGACAACGTCGTCGGCACCTACCTGCCGTCCGTCGAGGCAGGCCGCTCGCTCATCCTGAACGGGCACATCGACGTCGTCCCCACGGGCCCCGAGACCCAGTGGGCGGCCTCGCCCTGGGATGCCCGCATCGAGGGCGACTGGCTCTACGGCCGCGGCAGCGGCGACATGAAGGCGGGCCTGGTCGCCAACCTCTTCGCGTTCGACGCGCTGCGAGCGGCGGGCCTCGAGCCGACCGCGCGCATCCACCTGCAGTCGGTGGTCGAGGAGGAGTGCACGGGCAACGGATCGCTCGCGGCGCTGCAGCGGGGCTACACGGCCGATGCCGTGCTCATCCCGGAGCCCGAGGAGGACATGCTCGTCCGGGCGAACGTGGGGGTCCTCTGGTGCAGGGTCCGCGTCGAGGGCAACCCCACGCATCCGCGAGAGATGCGGGCTGGCTTCAACGCGATCGACGCCGCCCACCTCGTGATGGACCGCTTGCGCGAGCTCGAGGAGGCATGGAACGCCGAGCGCGAGCAGCACCGCTACTTCGAGGACCTCGAGCACCCGATCAACCTCAACCTCGGCATGATCCAGGGCGGCGACTGGGCCTCGAGCGTGCCGGCGTGGTGCGAGATGGATCTGCGCTTCGCGTTCTACCCGGGCGTGACCGCCGAGGACGCCTGGGCGCAGATCGAGGCGCAGCTCGCGAGCGTCACCGCCGACGAGGCGGGCAACCCCATCCGGGCGACCGCGACGCGCAACGGCTTCTTCGCCCAGGGGTACGTGCTCGAGGAGGGCAGCGACGCCGAGTCCGCATTGCGCGACGCGCACCGCGAGGTCTTCGGTTCCGAGCTCGAGACGTTCACGACGCCCGGCTACCTCGACGGCCGCGTCTTCACGCAGTACGCGGGCATCCCCTCACTCGTCTACGGCCCGATCTCCGAGGCGATCCACGGCTACGACGAGCGGGTCAGCATCGAGTCGGTGCGGCGCATCACGAAGTCGATCGCACTGTTCATCGCGGGCTGGTGCGGCGTGCGGGAGGCGTCGGCGTCCTGAAGCGACGCCACTGCGCAGCTCGAGCGGTCTCGCGCGAGCGCGGCGGGAGCACCAGCTACTCGGGGTTGAGGTCGGCGAGCGACTTGTCGCGGCGCAGCCCTCGCCAGACGGGGTGCCGCAGCGCCCCCGACTCGGTCTGCTCCGTGTGCTCGACCTCGCCGACGGCCGCCCGCACCCAGCGGGCCTTCCGCGCGACGTCCGCCGGCAGCCCCTCGATCGACGGCGCGGTCTTCCGCGGCCGCAGCTCGTCGCGCAGCCGATCGCGGTCGGCGCCCGAGAAGCCCGTGCCCACGCGGCCGGCGTAGCGCAAGCGCCCGCCCTCGCCCGGCAGCGCGAGCACGAGCGAGCCGACCGTGCCGGAGAGCGATCCGTTGCCCTCGAGCCAACCGACGACGACGACCTCGCGCATGAGCTGGTGCTTGAGCTTGAGCCAGTCGGCGCTCCGCACGCCGGGCTTGTAGCGGCTCTCGTGCCGCTTCGCGATGATGCCCTCGAGGCCGCGCTCGGCCGTGACCTCGAGGATGCGCGAGAGCGATCCCCGCAGGGGCTTCGAGATCTTCACCCGCGCGCTCTCGTGCACGAGGTCGTCGAGGTACGACTGGCGCTCGTCGAGCCGGCGGCCCGTGATCCGGTCGCCGCCGACCTCGAGCAGGTCGAAGAGCATGATCGTCGCCGGCCGCTCCTTCGCCGCCCGCGCCGCCGCGCGGCCGGAGAGGCCCGCGCGATCCTGCAGCGCCTCGAAGCTCGCCGCGCCGCCGCGCAGCTGCACGATCTCGCCGTCGAGCACGGCCTCGCCCGTGCGGACGGCGCTCGCGAGTGCCTCGACGAGCTCGGGGAAGGCCTCCGAGAGGTCGCGCCCGTTGCGGCTGAGGAGCCGCACGTCTGTGCCGGTGCGCTGCACGATCGCGCGCCAGCCGTCCCACTTGACCTCGAACGACCACTCGCGCTCGTCGTCGATGTCGGATGCGTCGCCCTGCGTGGCGAGCATCGGCCGCAGGTCGGTGAGGCGTGCGCGATCCTTCGCGGCCTTCGCCGGGGGCTTCGCGAGCGGCTTCGAGGCGCGCGCACCTGCCTTCGCTGGCGCCGCGGCCGATCCGGCCGCCGAGCCCTCCGGCGCCTCCCCGCTGGGATGTGCACGCGCACGGCTGCCCGAGCCCTGCAGCGACCGTGCGCTCCCGCTGGTGCGCACATCTCGGCCGCCCTTCGCGCCGCGCCCCTTCGCCCCGGCCGAGCTCGGCGCCGCCTCGCCCTCGGCAGGCTGCTCCTTGGTCTTCTTGACGAGCCACTGGCGCTTCTCGGCGTCGGTGCGGATGAGCGCGAAGCGGTAGGGCTCGCCGGCGAGCCCGCCGTCGGGCTTGCCGTGCAGCACCGCGATCACCTCGTCGTCGCGCCACTTCTCGAGCTCGTACTCGCCCGCATCCCAGATCTCGACCTCGCCCGCGCCGTACTCGCCCTTGGGGATCGTGCCCTCGAAGGAGCCGTACTCGAGCGGGTGGTCCTCGGTCTGCACCGCGAGCCGGTTCTGCGTCGTCGAGGTCGGCAGCCCCTTCGGCACGGCCCACGACACGAGCACGCCCTCCTGCTCGAGCCGGAAGTCGTAGTGCAGGCGGCGGGCCTGGTGCTTCTGCACGACCCACGAGCGGCCGTCGCGAGCGACCGGCGGCGTCGCCGGCACGGGCTCGGGCGTGCGGTCGGCAGAGCGCATGCCGCGGTACTTCGCGAGCCGGTCGGGCGGCGGGTCGAGCGCCGCGATCAGGTCGCCGTCGCGCTCGAGCCGCTCGAGCACCTCGGTGTACTCGAGCTGCTCGAGGCCGCCCGCCTCGATCTCGTCCCACGTGCGCGGTGCCGCGACGGTCGGCCGCAGCCGGCCGCGCAGCGAATAGGGCGCGACCGTCGTCTTGGCGGCCGAGTTCTGGCTCCAGTCGAGCAGCACCTTGCCGCGCCGGAGCGTCTTCTTCATGTCGCTCACGATCGACTCGGGATGCATCTGCTCGAGCGAGCGCGCGAGCTGGTGCGCCACCTCGCTCGCCTGCTCCGAGCTGACGGTGCCGTCGAGCCGGGCGTAGAGGTGGATGCCCTTCGAGCCGCTCGTGAGGGGCATGGGGTCGAGGCCGATGTCGACGAGCAGCTCGCGGACCCACAGCGCCACGCGGCAGCAGTCGTCGAGGTCGGCGCCCTCGCCGGGGTCGAGGTCGAGCACGAGCCGGTCGGGGTTGGCGCGCTCGCCGTCGATCATGCGCCACTGCGGCACGTGCAGCTCGAGCGCTCCCATCTGCGCCATCCACGCGAGCACGCCGGGCTCGGTGAGCACGGGGTAGCGCTTGGGGCCGGAGGAGTGGCGCTGCTCGACCGTCTCGATCCAGTCGGGGGCACCGCGCTCGAGCTGCTTCTGGAAGAAGACCTGCCCGGGCTTGCGCTCGGTGCCGACGCCGTCGGGCCAGCGCTTGCGCGTGACGGGGCGGCCGGCCGTGTGGGCGAGCAGGGCGTCGGATGCGCGCAGCATGTACTCGAGCACGTCGCGCTTGGTCGTGCCGGTCGAGGGGTAGAGCACCTTGTCGCCGTTGGAGAAGCGCAGGGTCCGCCCGCCGACGGTGATGCGCTCTGCCGCCGGCACGTCAGGCGGACTTCCGCGCGGCGGGCTTCTTCGCGGGCGCCTTCTTCGCGGACGCCTTGGCCGGCGCCTTCTTGGCGGGCGCCTTGGCGGCCGTCGTCTTCTTCGCGGTCGACCCGCTGCCGGAGCCGCTCGACTCCTTCGCGGTCGACCGCTTGGCCGGCGCGCGCTTCGTCGTCGTCGACGACGACTCGGCGGCCGCGCTCTTCTTGGTCGTGCGCGTGCTCGACGTGCTCGACGAGGCCGAGCCCGACGAGCCCTGCTTCTTCTCGACCGAGCGCTGCAGGGCCTCGAGCAGGTCGATGACCTCGCCGCCCTCGTCGTCCTCCCGCTCGCCGAAGGTCGCGGCGGTGTCGAGCGTGTCGCCCTGCTCGAGCTTCGCGTCGACGAGCGTGCGCAGCTGCTCCTGGTACTCGTCGACGTACTGCTCGGGCTCGAAGTCGGCCTCGAGCTCGCGCACGATCGAGCGCGCGAGCTCGAGCTCGCGCTTGCCGACGGTGATGTCGGTGTCGAGGCTCTCGAACTCGGCCGCGCGCACCTCGTCGGCCCAACGCATCGTCTGCACCGTGAGCACGCCGTCGCGCACGCGCATCGATGCGAGGCGCGTGCGCTGGCGGAGCGAGAGCTTGACGATCGCCGTGCGCTCGGTGTCCTCGAGCACCGTGCGCAGCAGCACGTAGGCCTTCGGGCTCTTCGAGTCGGGCTCGAGGTAGTAGCTGCGCTCGAACAGGATCGGGTCGATCTGCTCGTTGGGCACGAACTCGATGACCTCGATCTCGCGGCTCTTCTCCGCCGGGAGCGCCT
>JAPSIA010000163.1 GCA_031179215.1 Agrococcus sp. | reverse complement strand
TGCTGCCGGACGCGCCGGTCGTGGCGTGGTGGCCGAGCTTCATGCCCGGCACGCCCTCGGCCTCGCAGCTGGGCCAGATCTCGCAGCGCCGCATCACCGACTCGGGCAAGCAGGCCGACCCGCGCGCCGCGATCCTCGCGCTCGCCGGCTGCTACGCGCCTGGCGACACCGACCTCGCGTGGACGCGACTGACGCACTGGCGCGCCCACATGGCGGCGCTGCTCGACCAGCCGCCCTTCGAGCCCGTGCACTCCGGAGCGGTGAGCGGCGACCTGCAGAACCCGAGCGTGCACCTCATGGCGGCGTGGCTGCAGCTGCGGCTGCAGGTGCCCATCGAGAAGGTCGAGGCCGGCGACACGCCGACGGGGTCGAGCGGCCTCCACGCGGTGGAGCTGCGCCGCGACAGCGGCTCCTCCTCGCTCACGCGCCTGCGCGACTCCGTGGGCGTGCTCGCGCAGCCCGGGCAGCCCTCGCACCACGTCGCGCTCTCGACGCGCGGGCTCGAGGACCAGCTCGCCGAGGAGCTGCGCAAGCTCGACGCCGACGACATGTACCGCCAGGTGCTGCAGTCGATCGCGAGCGAGCCCCGATGAGCCTCGTCGTCCACGCCGACCGCGCGGCGCTCGTCGCCGAGACGGCCGATCGCCTCACGGCGCTCCTCGAGGAGCGCATCGCGCGGCAGGGTCGTGCGACGGTCGCGCTCACGGGCGGCTCGGTGGGCGGCGAGCTGCTCGCCGCGCTCGCCGAGCGCGACATCGACTGGACGCGCGTGCACGTCACCTGGAGCGACGAGCGCTACGTCGCCGCCGACTCCCCCGACCGCAACGCCCGGCAGGCGCGCGAGGCGCTCCTCGACCGCGTGCCGATCCCCGCCGCGAACGTGCACGAGCTGCCCGCCGACGACGGCACGAGCCTCGCGGACGCCGCCGTCGCGGCGACCGGGCTCCTGCAGCGACTCGGGCCGATCGACCTGACCCTGCTCGGGATGGGTCCGGATGCGCACATCGCGTCGCTCTTCCCCGGCCTGCCGGGCGTGCTCGAGCGAGGCGTCGCCGTCATCGGCGTGACCGGCTCGCCGAAGCCGCCGCCCACGCGGCTGAGCTTCACGATCGACGCGATCAACGCCTCCGACCGCGTGTGGCTCGTCGTCGCCGGCAGCGACAAGGCGCCCGCGGCGCGGCTCGCCCGTGGCGGCGCCGAGCCGTCGGTCGCGCCCGCAGGTGCGGCGCGCGGCCGTTCCGAGACGCTCTGGCTCCTCGACGCCGAAGCGGCCGCCCTCCTGGAGGAGGACGGCCGCTGAGGCTGTGCTCGAGTCGCGCCCCGCTGGCGCTCCTCGGTCGAGGGTCGCGTCAGCCGCGACCCTCCGCCGAGCGGAGCTTCTGGAGCGCCTCCTCGAGCAGCTGCGCCGCCTCCTCGGGCGTGCGGCGCTCCTTCACGTACGCGAGGTGCGTCTTGTAGGGCTCGTTCTTGGCGACCTGCGGCGGGTTGTCCTTGTCGCGCCCCGCGGGCAGGCCCGACGACGGCGAGTCGATGACCTCGGGGATCTCGTCCTCGGGCAGGTCGGCCGCGAAGTAGCGGACCGTCTCGTTGCCCATCGCGTCCCAGTACGAGACGGCCACGCGCTCGGCGTGGAATCCCCGGTCCTGCTCCCCCATGGGGCCCGCGCCGACGCGCGAGCCGCGGATCGCGCTGCCTCCCGATGCCATCAGAGGCTCGCGAACTTCGTGATGAGGCCGAGGACCACGATCGACGCGATCCACGCGAGGCTCACGACGACGGTGATCGTGTTGAGGTTGCGCTCGGCAACGCCGGACGAGCCGATCGCCGAGCCGACGCCGCCGCCGAACATGTCGGACAGCCCGCCTCCGCGGCCCTTGTGCAGCAGGATGAACAGCGTCAGCAGCACCGAGGTGACGCCGAGGATCACCTGCATGATGATCTGGAGAATCTCCACTAGCCCTCTTCTCAATCCTTCGTCCGGGGCCGCTCGCCCGCCCGCGGCGGCGCGACGGCCCGTGTGAAGTCCAACGAGCATCCTACCGCAGCGATGCCCGTCGCCGCAGGAGGCCCCTCCGTGCGGCTCAGGTGCCCACGTGCTGGCGGTAGCGCGCGATCGCCGCGAACTCCGCCGCGTCGAGGCTCGCGCCGCCCACGAGCGCGCCGTCGACGTCGGGCTCGCGCATGAAGCCGGCGATGTTGCTCGACTTCACGCTGCCGCCGTAGAGGATGCGGGTCGCGGCGGCTGCCTCGTCGCCGCGGACCTCGGCGATCGTCTGCCGGAGCGCCTGGCACACCTGCTGCGCCTGCGAGGCCGTCGCCGCCTGCCCGGAGCCGATGGCCCACACCGGCTCGTAGGCGACGACGATGTCGCCGCTCGCGGGCAGCTCGGCGAGCACGTCGCGCAGCTGCTGCACGGGGACCGCTGCCGCGCCGTGCTGCTCGAGGTCCTCGGCCGTCTCGCCGACGCAGATCACGGGCGTGATGCCGTGCCGCATCGCGGCTGCGGCCTTCTTCCCGACCAGCGCATCGGTCTCGCCGTGCTCCTGCCGGCGCTCGGAGTGGCCGACGATCGCGTAGGAGCACTCGAGCTTCGCGAGCATCGCGGCCGACACCTCGCCCGTGTGGGCGCCGGACTCGTGCTGCGAGACGTCCTGCGCGCCGAAGCGGAGCTCGAACCGCTCGGCCGAGATGAGCGTCTGCACGCTGCGCAGGTCGGTGAAGGGCGGGAAGACGGCGACCTCGACGGCCGCGTGGTCGTGCTTCGCGTCCTGCAGCGTCCAGGCGAGCTTCTGCACGAGCGCGATCGCCTGCAGGTGGTCCTGGTTGAGCTTCCAGTTGCCCGCGATGAGCGGGATGCGGTCTGCCATCACTGTCCTTCCCAGCCGAGTGCTTCGAGCCCCGGCAGCCTCGCGCCCTCGAGGAACTCGAGGCTCGCACCGCCGCCGGTGGAGATGTGGCCGAACGCGTCGTCGGCGAAGCCGAGCTGGCGCACGGCCGAGGCGGAGTCGCCGCCGCCGACGACGGAGAGCCCGTGCACCTCGGTGAGCGCCTGCGCGACGGCCTTCGTGCCGTGGGCGAACGCCGGCATCTCGAACACGCCCATGGGCCCGTTCCAGAAGACCGTCGTGGCGCCGCGGACGGCGTCGGCGAACGCGGCCGCCGAGTCGGGGCCGATGTCGAGCCCGATGCCGTCGGCGCCGAAGCGCGACGACTCGATCGCGTCGGCCGGGACCGTCTCGTGCTCCGCGTCGGCCGCGAACGCCGAGGCGACGACGATGTCGGTGGGCAGCAGCAGCTCGACGCCGAGCTCCTGCGCGCGCTCGAGGTAGCCGCGCACGCGCTCGAGCTGGTCCTCCTCGAGCAGGCTCGAGGCGACGCCGTGGCCCTGCGCGGCGAGGAAGGTGAAGAGCATGCCGCCGCCGATGAGCAGGCGGTCGACACGCGGCAGGAGGTGCTCGATCACGCCGAGCTTGTCGCTCACCTTCGAGCCGCCGAGCACGACGGCGTAGGGGCGCTCGGGCGACTCGGTGAGGCGCGAGAGCACGTCGAGCTCGCGCTCGACGAGCAGGCCGGCAGCGCTCGG
>JAPSIA010000054.1 GCA_031179215.1 Agrococcus sp. | reverse complement strand
GCAGGGCGAAGCCGCCGACGCCGCAGTACAGGTCGAGCACGCTCGCGGGATCCGCCTCGTCGATCCACGCGGTCGCCTCCCGGTAGAGCGCGGCCGCCACGGCGGTGTTGGTCTGGAAGAAGCTGCGGGGCCGCAGCCGCAGCCCGATCCCGTTCACGCGCATGACGAGGACGCCCGGCCCGGCAAGGAGCACCTCCTGCTCGCCCTCAAGCACCGCCTTGTGCTCGGGCTGCAGGTTGGCCGACACGCTCACGAGCGGCAGGCGGTCGAGCAGCGGCAGGTGCTTCACGATGCGCGGGAGCGCCTCGCTCGAGCGCAGCACGAGGCGCAGCGCGAGCTCGCCGTCGGGCGAGGCGGTGAGGATGAGGTGCTTGAGCTCGCCGCGTCGGCTCGGCACGTCGTACGGCGTCAGTCGCGCGTCGCGCACGAGCCGCTCGAGCGCCGGCATCGCGTCGACGATCGGCTGTTCGTGCAGCGGGCACGCCTGCAGGTCGATGCCCGAGCCGTCGGCGGCGAGGATGCCGATCGTCGGCGCGTCGACGGTGCCCGCGACGGCCATCTTGGCCTTGTTCCGGAACCCGCCCACGGCGCTCGCGCGCGGTGCCTCCCACCGCATCGCGGGCAGCAGTGCCTTGATGCGCGCCTGCTGCTCGGCGAGCTGCACCGCGTAGGGTGTCGCGAGCAGCGTGCACGAGCGGCATCGCCCGGCGTCGAAGTAGGCGCAGTCGAGCGCGATCGACCCAACTCGGGAGGAAGTGTCCGTCTTGATCGGACCCGCTGCGTTCGGCAGGGAGCTACGCCGGAGGTAGCTCGGACCGATCGGCGCGCGCAAGTGCATCGGTGCCCCCTGCATCCTCAATCTGCTCCCGGACGTAAGCACTCAGCACGTCGCCCCTCAGCTCGTCAACGCGAGCGCGAAGCTGCCTGAGCTCATCCGCGGTGGGCTGTACCGCGATCAGTGCGACAGCGCTTTCAAGCTTGAAGAGCGCCTTCGACCATCTTTCCGCTTGAGCCCGCTCTTCGTCGTCGTCCGCGCTATCGCGCAGGTAGTCGATCTGCGCCCGAAGCGCCGCAAGCGTCTCGCGAATCGCCCCGAGCTGCTTCCCGGTCGACTTCGTCAGCGAGACAACGGCCTGCTTGATGGTTTCGAGCACGTCAGGGTGATCCTTCAGCCACGCCCAGATCAATGGGCCGTTGGTCACTGTGAACGCGCCTAGTCGTTTGAGCACTGGCCAGAGCCACGTATTAGCCATGATGATCCTCCCTGCTCAGGCGGCGCCGTCGAACAGGCTCGTGACCGAGCCGTCCTCGAAGACCTCGGTGATCGCGCGCGCGAGCAGCGGCGCGATCGAGAGCACCGTGAGCTTCTCGAAGCGCTGCTCGTCCCGCAGCGGCAGGGTGTCGGTGACGACGACCTTGTCGATGACCTCCGAGTTGAGGATCTCGGCGGCGGGGTCGGAGAAGATCGCGTGCGTGGCCGCGACGATGACGTTCGTGGCGCCGTTGGCCTTGAGCGCCTCCGCCGCCTTCACGATCGTGCGGCCCGTGTCGATCATGTCGTCGACGAGCAGGCACGTGCGGCCCTCGACCGAGCCGACGATCTCGTGCACCGAGACCTGGTTGGGCACGAGCGGGTCGCGGCGCTTGTGGATGATCGCGAGCGGCGCGCCGAGCTTGTCGCTCCAGATGTCGGCGACGCGCACGCGGCCCATGTCGGGCGAGACGACCGTGAGCGTCTCGGGGTCGACGGTGTGCTGGAAGTGCTCGAGCAGCACCGGCATGGCGAAGAGGTGGTCGAAGGGGCCGTCGAAGAAGCCCTGGATCTGCGCCGCGTGGATGTCGATCGACATGATGCGGTCGGCGCCGGCGGTCTTGAACAGATCGGCGACGAGGCGAGCGGAGATGGGCTCGCGGCCGCGGCCCTTCTTGTCCTGGCGGGAGTACGGGTAGTACGGCATGACGACCGTGATGCGCTTGGCGGAGGCGCGCTTGAGCGCGTCGACCATGATGAGCTGCTCCATGAGCCACTCGTTCACGGGCCGCGAGTACGACTGCAGGATGAACGCGTCCGAGCCTCGCACCGAGCCCTGGAACCGCGCGTAGATCTCGCCGTTCGCGAAGGTGCGGCTGTCGACGTCCATCAGCTCGGTGCCGATCTCGGCGGCGACGGCGCCCGCGAGCCCTGGGTGCGACCTTCCGGTCGCCAGCACGAGGTGCTTGCGGTTCTTCGCGACGATCGATCCCACTCGGGTGCCTCCCCTAGGCGTCAGGTGCCTTCGTGCTGGCCGCCGCTGCTGCGTCGGCCGCTGCCGTCCCAGGGCGATTCGCCTCGACCCAGCCCGTCATGTTGCGCTGCTGCGCGACCGTGATCGCGAGCGCGCCCGGCTCGACGTCCTTCCGGACGATCGTGCCTGCTCCAGTGTAGGCGCCGTCGGCGATCGACACGGGCGCGACGAAGACGTTGTCGCTCCCGGTCCGCACGTGCGAGCCGACGCTCGTGCGGTGCTTCTGCACGCCGTCGTAGTTGGCGGTGATCGTGCCGGCGCCGATGTTGGAGTGCTCGCCGACGGTGGTGTCGCCGATGTACGACAGGTGGGGGATCTTGCTGCCTGCGCCGATCTGGGTGTTCTTCGTCTCGACGAACGTGCCGATCTTGCCGTCGTCGCCGACGACCGAGTTCGGCCGCAGGTACGCCCACGGGCCCACGGAGGCGCGGGCGCCGATGACCGAGAGGGTCGCGTCGGTGCGCTTGACGACGGCGTCCTCGCCCACCTCGGTGTCGACGAGCGTCGTGTCGGGGCCGATCGTCGCGCCCGCCGCGACGACCGTCGCACCGTGCAGCTGGCTGCCGGGCAGGATCGTGACGTCCTCGGCGAGCGTGACGTCGATGTCGATCCAGGTGGAGGCGGGGTCGACGACGGTGACGCCCTCGCGCTGCCACTTGCGGATGATGCGGTCGTTCAGCTCGTGCGCTGCCGCCGCGAGCTGCACGCGGTCGTTGATGCCCCAGATGGCCCAGCTGTCGGAGCACGGCACCGCCTGGATGCGGCCGCCGGACGCTTGGATCCGCACCGCCGCATCCGTCAGGTACATCTCCCCCTGCGCGTTGTCGCGGCCGATCGTCGCGAGCGCCGCGCGCAGCGCGCTCGCGTCGAAGACGTAGATGCCGCCGTTGACCTCGTCGATCGCGCGCTCGGCGTCGCTCGCGTCCTTCTGCTCGACGATGCGCACGAAGGCCCCCGCCTCGTCGCGCACGATGCGCCCGAGGCCCGTGGGATCGGGCAGGTGCGCCGAGAGGAGCGTGAGCTGGTTGCCCTCGCGCTCGTGCCGCTCGATGAGCGTCGTGAGCGTTTCGGCGTCGATGAGCGGCACGTCGCCCGAGAGCACGACGACGTGCCCCTCGAAGTCGCCGAGCGCCTCGAGCCCCTGCTCGACGGCGCGGCCCGTGCCGGGCACCTCGTCCTGGTCGGCGATGACGACGTGCGGCGCGAACTCGAGAACCGCCTCGGCCATGCGGTCGCGCTCGTGGCGCACGACCGTGACGATCGACGCGGGGTGGAGCTCGCCCGCGGTGCGCAGCACGTGGGCGATGAGCGGCTTGCCCGCCAAGGGGTGCAGCGGCTTGGGCGTGCGGCTCTTCATGCGCGTGCCCGCGCCGGCGGCGAGGACGATGACGGCGACCTGGGGCACGTGCCCTCCCATCGGTTGCGTTCGGTTCTGCTTCAGGCTACCGGCGAGCCTCGGGCGGGGGGCCCTGCCTGCCGCTCCACCCGTCGCGAGCGCCGCGCAGCATCGCGCGGGCGTTGCGGATGCGCGGCGTCGCGAACGCCGTCATGCGCGCGAGCTTGAGCAGCATGCGGGGCACGTCCTGCGCCGTCCACACGCTCGGCGTGCCCGGCCGTCGCCACAGCGCGACGCGATTGCGCGTCATCATGTACAGCCGCAGGGGCGAGTGCACGAACATCGTCGCGCCGCCCGGGAGGCGCACGAGCTCGTCGCCGATCGTGTGGAGCATCCGGGCGTCGGCGACGCCGACGAGCTGCAGGCCTGCCGCCTTCGCGCGGAAGCACCACTCCATGTCGACGCTGTCGATGAAGAGCCCCTCGTCGAAGCCGCCCGCGACCTCGAGCGCCGGCAGCGGGATGAGGGAGCCGGAGGAGATGAGGAAGTCGGCGTCGACGTCGCCGCCGGGCGGCGCGTGGAGCTTGTGGTTGAGCGGGAAGCCGAAGCGCACGAACGGGGCGCGCTCGCCGCTGCGGGCGTCGACGAACGTGGGCCCGACGGCGCCGACGGGGCCGCGCTCGGCACGCGCGTCGTGGTGGCGCAGCAGCGCCTCGACGCAGCCGTCGTCGAGGCGGGAGTCCTGGTCGAGCAGCAGCACGAAGCGAGCGCCCCGCTCGCGCGCGATCGCGGCCGCGCGGTTGTACGCGGCGCCGAGCCCGACGTTCGTCGGCGCGCGCTCGAGCTCGACGCCGCTCGGCAGCGCGACGCGCGCGCTCCAGTGGGCGCCGTCGACCTCGGGGCTGTCGTTGTCGAGCACGACGAGCCGTCCGACCTGCCGGGCGGCGCGCTCGAGCACGTCGCCGAGCACGGCCTCGTCGGGCCGGAACGTCACGGCGACGGCGACGACGTCTGCAGCGCTCGATGGCATGCGCACCAGTCTGCCCGACGCTCCTGTCGCGCCCGTCCCGCGGCTGGTGCCGCGCGCGCCGCGCGGCCCGACTAGCCTGGTACCCGCGATCCGCCATGGTGTAACGGCAGCACAGCGGCCTTTGGAGCCGTTTGTCCAGGTTCGAATCCTGGTGGCGGAGCAAGAGGCCACGATTGGCCTCTTGCGACGCCGCCAGTTCCGAGCGCAGCGAGGAAGGGCGGAGCGAAGGGCCACGATTGGCCCTTCGCGACGCCGCCAGTCGCGAGCGCAGCGAGCGAGGGCGGAGCGAAGGGCCAGCGCAGCGCCGCGCGCTCGACCGCGTGGAAGACTGACGCCATGGCTGCATCCGCTCCCGGTGACGACGTCGATCGCATCATGGCGCAGTGGATGCGCGTGCGGCCCGACGCCGACGTGTCGCCGCTCGCGGTGCTCAGCCGCATGACGCGCATCTCGCGCCAACTCGGCCGGGTGCGGGCCGAGGCCTTCCAGCAGGCCGGCCTCGAGCCCTGGCAGTGGGACGTGCTCGCGGCGCTGCGGCGCGAGGGCGGACCGCTCAGCCCCAAGGACCTCATCGCCCAGACGATGGTCACGAGCGGCACGATGACGAACCGCATCGACAACCTCGTCGCGAGCGGGCTCGTCGAGCGCGTCGAGGGCTCGACCGACCGGCGCGTGCGGCTCGTGACGCTCACCGACGAGGGCGTCGACCGCGTCGACGTCGCGCTCGACGCGCTGCTCGACGCCGAGCGCCGGCTGCTGCGCGACATCCCCGCCGACGACCAGGCGCGCCTCGCGCAGCTGCTGCGAGTGCTCGCCGACGCGATGCTCTAGCTCCCGGCCTCGCGGGCGGGAGGTCAGTAGCGGTAGTGGTCGGGCTTGAAGGGGCCCTCGACGGGCACGCCGATGTAGGCGGCCTGCGCGGGGGTGAGCTCGGTCAGCCGCGCGCCGAGCGCGTCGAGGTGCAGCCGCGCGACCTCCTCGTCGAGCACCTTCGGCAGCCGGTAGACGCCGAGCTCGAGGTCCTTCGTCGCGAGCTCGATCTGCGCGAGCACCTGGTTCGAGAACGAGTTCGACATGACGAACGAGGGGTGGCCCGTCGCGTTGCCGAGGTTCATGAGCCGGCCCTCGGAGAGCACGAGGATCGAGCGGCCCGACGCGAGGCGCCACTCGTGCACCTGCGGCTTGATCTCGATGCGCTCCGCGCCGGAGCGCTCGAGCGCGGCGACGTCGATCTCGTTGTCGAAGTGCCCGACGTTCGCGACGATCGCGAGGTGCTTCATCGACTGCAGGTGCTCGAGCGTGATGACGTGCTCGTTGCCCGTCGTCGTCACCCAGATGTCGGCCTCGTCGAGGCAGTCCTCGACGCGCGCGACGCGGTAGCCGTCCATCGCGGCCTGCAGCGCGCAGATCGGGTCGACCTCGCTGACGATCACGCGCGCCCCCTGGCCGCGGAGCGCCTCTGCCGCCCCCTTGCCGACGTCGCCGTAGCCGACGACGAACGCGGTCTTGCCCCCGATGAGCACGTCGGTGGCGCGGTTGAGGCCGTCGGGCAGCGAGTGGCGGATGCCGTAGCGGTTGTCGAACTTCGACTTCGTGACCGAGTCGTTGACGTTGATGGCGGGGAAGCGCAGCCGGCCCTCGGCGAGGAGGCGCTCCAGGCGGTGCACGCCGGTCGTCGTCTCCTCGGTCACGCCCCGCAGCTGCGCGGCGATCCGCGTCCAGCGCTGCGGCTCCTCGGCGAGCGTGCGACCGATGAGCGCGTCGATCACGCGCAGCTCCTCCGGCGCGTCCGCGGGCGTGGCGGGCGCGGCGCCCGCGACCTCGGCCTCGCGGCCGCGGTGCACGAGCATCGTCGCGTCGCCGCCGTCGTCGAGGATGAGGGTGGGCCCCTCGGGGAAGTCGAAGATGCGGTTGGTGCAGCGCCAGTACTCCTCGAGCGTCTCGCCCATCCACGCGAAGACGGGCACGCCGGTCGGCGCGTCCGCGCTCCCCTCGCCGACGACGACCGCGGCCGCCGCCTCGTCCTGCGTCGAGAAGATGTTGCAGCTCGCCCAGCGCACGTCGGCGCCGAGCGCGACGAGTGTCTCGATGAGCACCGCCGTCTGCACCGTCATGTGGAGGCTGCCGGCGATGCGCTGCCCCGCGAGCGGCTGCGCGTCGGCATAGCGGCGGCGCAGCGCCATGAGGCCGGGCATCTCGTGCTCGGCGAGGCGGATCTGGTGGCGCCCCGCCTCGGCGAGGCGCAGGTCGCGGACGTCGTGCTCGAGGACGCGGGAGGCGGTGCCGGTCATGTCGACCATCCTCGCACCCGCAGCGCGCTCAGGAGGAGGTGAGCGACGCGAGCTGCTCGTCGAGCATCGCGAGCTGGTCGCGCGGCGCGAAGCCGGTCGCCTCGAGCTTCGCGAGCGAGAGCGCGCTGTGCAGCGGTCGCGGCGCGACGCCCTCCTTGCCCGCGTCGTACTCGGCCGTGGTCACGGGCGTGACGCGGGATGCGTCGTGGCCGGTGCGCTCGAAGACGCGCCGGGCGATGTCGGCCCACGACATCGCCGCCCCGCCGTTCGTGACGTTGTACGTGCCGAACGGCGCGCCCGAGGCGAGCAGGTGGTCGATCGCGCGAGCGAGCTCGGACGCGAACGTGAGCCGGCCGCGCTGGTCGGCGACGACGGCGGGGTCGATGCCCCGCTCGGCGAGCGACGCCATCGTCGTGATGAAGTTGCGGCCCTCGCCCACGACCCACGAGGTGCGCAGGATGTAGTGCCGGGGCGCGACCGCGACGGCGAGGTCGCCCGCGGCCTTCGACTGCCCGTACACGCCGAGCGGCGCGAACGGCTCGCGCTCGTCGTGCTCGGGCTGCTCGCCGTCGAAGACGTAGTCGCTCGAGACGTGCACGAGCGTGAGGCGGTGCTCGGCGGCGATCGCGGCGAGCCGCGCGGGACCCGCCGCGTTGATGGCCCACGCGTCGCGGCGGCCCTCGCGCGACTCGGCGGCGTCGACGGCGGTGTGCGCGGCGGCGTTGACGATCGCGCCGTAGCGCGACCACCGGATCCCCTCGAGCGACGCGGGGTCGGCGAGGTCGATGCGGTCGCGGCCGGCGAACTCGACGTCGCCGCGGCCCGCCCACTGCTGCCGCAGCGCCCGGCCGAGCTGCCCGTTCGCGCCGAGCACGAGCGTCGTGCGCGGCGGCATGGGCACGACGGCATCGAGGGTGGGGTGGGCGCGGTCCTTCTCGCTCAGCTCCGCGTCGGCGAGCGGGATGGGCCAGGCGATGCCGGCGGTGGGATCGGCGAGGTTCAGGAAGGTGTACTCGTCCTGCGCCTCGGCCGACCAGTGGTCGTTGACGAGGTACGCGTAGGCGGTGCCGGGCTCGAGGGCCTGGAAGGCGTTGCCGACGCCGCGCGGCACGAACACCGCGACGGAGGGGTCGATCTCGGTCGTGAAGGTCGTGCCGAACGAGTCGCCCTCGCGCAGGTCGACCCACGCTCCGAACACGCGCCCCGCCGCGACCGAGACGTACTTGTCCCACGGCTCGGCGTGGATGCCGCGCGTGACGCCGACGGCGGCGTTGAAGGAGATGTTGTTCTGCACCGGCCCGAAGTCGGGCAGGCCGAGCGCGAGCAGCTTCTCGCGCTGCCAGTTCTCCTTGAACCACCCGCGGCTGTCGCCGTGCACGGGCAGGTCGATCACGAGGAAGCCCGGGATGGGCGTCTCGCGCACCCCGAGCGGCTTGCCGGTCTCCATGCGTGCTCCCTCAGTGCCCTGCTCGTGCGTACTTGGCCTCGGCCTCGGCCTTCTGCGGCCGCCACCACGCCTCGTTGGCGCGGTACCAGTCGATCGTCGCCGCGAGCCCCGCCTCGAAGTCGGCGTAGGCGGGCGTCCACCCGAGCTCCTCGCGCAGCTTCGACGCGTCGATCGCGTACCGCAGGTCGTGCCCCGGCCGGTCGCGCACGTGATCGAAGGCATCCGGCTCCCAGCCCATGAGGCGCAGGATCGACTGCACGACCTCGAGGTTCGAGCGCTCGCCGTCCGCACCGATCAGGTAGGTCTCGCCGATGCGCCCCGATTCGAGGATGCGCAGCACGGCGGCCGAGTGGTCGTCCGCGTGGATCCAGTCGCGCACGTTCTCGCCCGTGCCGTAGAGCCGAGGCCGCACGCCGTCGAGCACGTTGGTGATCTGCCGCGGGATGAGCTTCTCGACGTGCTGGCGGGGCCCGTAGTTGTTGGAGCAGTTGGAGATCGTCGCCTCGAGGCCGAACGAGCGCACCCACGCGCGCACGAGCAGGTCGGAGCCGGCCTTGGTCGCCGAGTACGGGCTCGAGGGGTTGTAGGGCGTCTCGGGCGTGAACTTCGCCGGATCCTCGAGCGCGAGATCGCCGTAGACCTCGTCGGTCGAGATGTGGTGGAAGCGCGTGCGGTGCCGGCGGGCGGCCTCGAGCAGCGTGAAGGTGCCGACGAGGTTGGTGCGCACGAACGGTGTCGGATCCGCGAGCGAGTTGTCGTTGTGCGACTCGGCCGCGAAGTGCACGACGGCGTCCGCCTCCGCCACGAGCGCGTCGACGAGCTCGTCATCGGCGATGTCGCCGACGACGAGCCGCACGCGATCGGCGGGCAGCCCCTCGAGCGTCGACGGGTCCCCCGCGTACGTCAGCGCGTCGAGCACGACGACCTCGTGCTCGGTGCTCGCCTCGAGGAAGCGGACGAAGCTCGAGCCGATGAAGCCGGCGCCGCCGGTCACGAGGAGCCTGCTCATGGCTCCCAGCGTAGTGTTCGACCGCGCCGCGCTCGCCGCGCGGGCGCGGCGATCAGCGCTCGAAGCCCGCGACGAACTCCTGCAGCCACTCGCGCAGCCCAGGGCCGAGGTCGTCGCGCTCGACGGCGAGCTGCACGTTGGCCTTGATGTAGTCGAGCCGGTCGCCGGTGTCGTAGCGGCGGCCGCGGAAGACGACGCCGTGCACGCCGCCGGTCGCGTCGTCGTCGGCCATGGTGAGCAGCGCGTCGGTCAGCTGGATCTCGCCGCCGCGGCCCGGCTGGGTCTGCTCGAGCACGGGGTAGATCTCGGGCTTGAGCACGTAGCGCCCGACGATGGCGAGGTTCGACGGCGCGGTGCCGGGCTCCGGCTTCTCGACGAGGCCGCGCACGCGCACGACGTCGTCCTCCTCGGTCGCCTCGACCGTGGCGATGCCGTAGAGGTGCGCTTGGGCGGGGTCGACCTCCATGAGCGCCACGACGCACGTGTCGCGCACGTCGTGCACCTCGAGCATGCGCTCGAGCAGCAGGTCGCGGCCGTCGATGATGTCGTCGCCGAGCAGCACGGCGAAGGAGTCGCCGCCCACGTGGTCCTTCGAGCGCAGCACCGCGTGCCCGAGCCCCTTCGGGTCGCCCTGGCGCACGTAGTGGACGTTGGCGAGGTCGGTCGACTCCGAGACCCGGGAGAGCTTGGCCTCGTCGCCCTTCTTCATGAGGATCGCCTCGAGCTCGGTCGCCCGGTCGAAGTGGTTCTCGAGCGCGTTCTTGTTGCGCCCCGTGACGAACAGCACGTCCTCGAGCCCCGCGCGCACCGCCTCCTCGACGACGTACTGGATCGCGGGCTTGTCGACCACGGGGAGCATCTCCTTCGGGAGCGCCTTGGTCGCGGGCAGGAACCTCGTGCCGAGCCCGGCGGAGGGGATGACGGCCTTGGTGACGGAACTCGGCATGACGAACACCCTACTTCGACGCCCCGCCTCCCCATCCTCGCCGCGCGGCACGGTGCCCGTGGCCCCCTCCGGGCACCGCCTCGAGCGCCGTGGCTACCATGGAGCCATGGGGAACCGCCTCGCGAAGCGCGCCGTCAGGCGCCGGCTCCTTGCGGTGGTCGCCTGCGTCGCCGGCGCCGGCGCGGTCGCCGCCGCCTCGGCGCTCGCGCTCCACTCGGCCCCTCCCGCCGCGATCGTCGCGGGCGACGCCGACGAGCGCGATGCCGGGGCCGCGAACGCCGTCACGACCGACGTGCCCGAGGGCGACGAGCCGGTGGCGGTGTTCATCGGCGACTCCTACACGGTCGGCCAGAACACGTCGCTCGAGGGCGTCGGGTTCGCGGGGCTGCTCGCCGAGCTGCAGGGCTGGCAGGCGGTCAACCTCGCCCACTCGGGCACGGGCTACGCGAAGTCGCACGACCTCGAGTGGTGCCCGCCGGGCGGCTGCCCGGCCTATGCGGGCGTCATCGACGAGGCGCGCGCGGTGGACCCCGACATCATCGTCGTCTCCGGCGGCCGCAACGACGTGTGGCTCGAGGACGAGGAGCGCGTCGAGGCCGCGATCGAGGGGTTCTACACGCAGCTGCGCGCCGCGTTCCCCACCGAGCGCATCATCGTCACGTCGCCCCTGTGGAGCGCCGGCCCGACCCCCGCGATCCTGGAGCCGGTGCGCGAGCAGGTCGAGCACCACGCGACGCGCATCGGCGCCGAGCACCTGGAGCTCGGCGACCTCTTCGAGCACGACCCCGAGCTCATCACCGACGACGGGATCCACCCGACGGAGGAGGGGCTCGAGCGCATCGCCGAGCGCATCGACGCGATGCTCGACGCCGCGCCCGTCGGCTGAGCCCGGGCCTCGGTCAGCCGCGGATGAGGGCGAGCACCTCGTCGCGGATCGCGACCATCGTCGACTCCTGCTCCGCCTCGGCGTTGAGCCGCAGCAGCGGCTCGGTGTTCGACGGACGCACCGAGAACCACCAGGCGCCGCCCGGCGCGGTCACCGTGAGCCCGTCGAGCTCGTCGAACTCGCCGCGCCCCGCGAAGGCCTCGACGATCCGCGTGTAGGCCGCGGGCACGTCGGCGACGGTGGAGTTGATCTCGCCGGAGGCGAAGTAGGGCGAGTAGCGCGCGGCGAGCCCGCTCATCGGCTCGTCGCCCGCGCCGAGCGTCGCGAGCACGTGCATCGCGGCGAGCATGCCGTTGTCGGCGCCCCAGAAGTCGCGGAAGTAGTAGTGCGCCGAGTGCTCGCCGCCGAACACGGCGCCCGTCTCGGCCATGCGGTCCTTGATGAGGGAGTGCCCGACGCGCGTGCGCACGGGGGTCGCGCCCGCCGCGGCGATGACCTCCGGCACGACGCGGCTCGTGATGAGGTTGTGGATCACGACCACGTCGCGCTCGCCCTCCGCCTGCACGCGACGGATCTCGCGCTCGGCGACGATGGCCGCGACGGCCGACGGCGAGACCGCCCCGCCCCGCTCGTCGATGACGAAGCAGCGGTCCGCGTCGCCGTCGAAGGCGAGCCCGATGTCGGCCCCGTGCTCGACGACCGCCGCCTGCAGGTCGACGAGGTTGGCGGGCTCGAGCGGGTTGGCCTCGTGGTTGGGGAACGTGCCGTCGAGCTCGAAGTACATCGGCACGATCTCGAGCGGCAGCGCGCCCAGGCCCGCCGCGTCGCCGAGGACCGCGGGCACGGTCATCCCGCCCATCCCGTTGGCCGCATCCACCACGACCTTGAGCGGCCGCACGCCGCTGAGGTCGACGAGGGAGCGCAGGTGCGCGGCGTAGTCGGCGAGCACGTCGCGCTCGGCGAGCTCGCCCCGCCGGGCCGCCGCGGGCACGCCCTCGTCGAGGTAGCGCTGCGCCGTGTCGCGGATCGCGGCCAGCCCCGTGTCGAGGCTCACGCCGCGCGCGCCGGCGCGCGAGAACTTGATGCCGTTGTACGCGGCGGGGTTGTGGGATGCGGTGAACATCATCGCGGGCGCGTCGAAGGCGCCGGAGGCGAAGTAGGTGCCGTCGGTCGAGCACAGCCCGATCAGGAGCACGTCGGCGCCGCGCGCCTGCGCGCCCTCCGCCGCCGCCGCGGCGAGCGCGGGCGACGACGGGCGCATGTCGTGCCCGATGACGATCGGGCGGTCGGTGCCGACCTCGTCGGCGAAGGCTGCGCCGAGCGCCCGCACCACCGGCTCGGTCAGCTGGCCGTCGACGAGCCCTCGCACGTCGTAGGCCTTCACGATGTCCGTCAGCGCCATGCTTCCTCTTCCATCTCAGGTGCGCGCCTCATCGGCTCGCGTGACCCGGCTCGTAGCGGACGACGCGCCACCCCGTCGGCCCCGCGTGGCGATCGGCGTGCGGGCCGCACAGGTCGTAGCTGCCCTCGATCGCGCCGCGCCGGCTCGCCGGCTGCAGGGGGCCGACGACGAGGAGCTGCTCCGCGTAGTCGACCGTGACGGTGCGGTCGGCGTACCGTCGGCACCCGGGCCGCGAGCACGTCCTGTCGTCCATCCGGTCAAGGGTAGCCCGGCCCCGGGCGAAGGGCTCGCGACACGTAGGATGTCGCCATGCCCGCGCGCCAACGATCCCGCGGCTCGCGCCACGGTCGCGAGATCCGCTCGTCGGTCGCAGGCCCCGTGCTGCCGTTCCTCTCGTCGCGGGAGACGCGCTTCGAGGACATCGCGGCCGACGCCGCCGACTACGTCGTCTCCCTGTGGCCCGAGGAGCTCGGGGACGTGCAGTTCCGGTGGGCCGACATGCCGCCGCGCGCGCTCGCCGACCGGCTCGACGAGGTGCCGGAGTGGGCGGTCGACGCGCAGCGGCGCACGATCACGATCTACCGCCTGCCGCTCCAGCGGCTGCCGCGCGTGCACATCGACGACGCGTGGCATCGGCAGGTCGCGATCGAGGGTGCGGTGTTCCGCGCCGCGGCGGAGCTCATCGGCCGGGACCCGTGGGAGGTCGCGCCCGACCGCTGGCGGCACCACTGACGCTGCTGCGGGCAGCGGTCAGTGCAGCACGCGGATCCCCTCTGCCGCCGGTCCCTGCGGGCTCGCCGTGAAGCTCCCGACGCTGCGGTCGTCGCGGTAGCCGACGCCGATCACGAGGTCGTCGCCCGCAACCGACACGATCCCCGCCTGCACCGGGCGCTCGAGCACGCCGCCCGCCTCGAGCTGCACCGCCTCGCCGTCGACCGTGACCTCCTGCACCGCGTCCGACGTGCTGATGACGTGCAGCCGCGCGCCGGGCCCGTCGGGCACGGCGGTCGCCGAGGTGCCGCTGCGCGCCTGGCCGCCCGCGACCCAGTCGAAGTCGATCCCCTCGCCGGAGACCGCCACCGTCCGCGCGCCCGCGACGACGGGGGCGTCGGCCTCCACCCGGATCGCGAGGGTGCCCACCGGCAGCTCCTCGAGCGGGAAGTCGGTGACCCGGCCGGCCTCGAGCGTGCCCTCCGAGTCGATCGTGGAGCCGTCGGCCGACTGGAAGGCGAGCCGGACCGTCGCGCCGTCGGGCGCGAGCAGCCGGAGCACCGGCACCGTGTCGTCGTAGTCCGGCTGCGTCTCGAGACCCGTCGGCTCGGTGACCGCGACGCCCGGCAGCACCGCGCTCGTGAGCGCCGGCACCGGGTCGATCACGTCGAAGCCGCCTCGCTCGAGCCCCCGGGTCACGGTCTGCTGCAGGTGCGCCGCGACCGGCGCGCCCGTGGACGCGACGTGCACGACGGCGTCCGCGACCCCAGGCGCGATCGCCGCGAGGTCGAGCACCTCCTGCGCGCCGGGCGCGACGGCGATGCCCGTCGAGCCGACCGACTCGATCGGCCCGTCGGCGCCGTAGACCGTGATGTCGACGCTCGCGCCCACCTCCGAGGCGTTGGCGACCGTGAGCACGGCTTGTCTCCCGGTGCGCGTCGAGCCGCCCACGAGCCACTGGTCGAGGCTCGTCTCGGCGCACTCGCTCGCGGCGTAGCCTCGCATCGCCTCGGTGTCGGGCGTCAGGCCCTGCGCGACGGAGAGGGTCGAGG
>JAPSIA010000162.1 GCA_031179215.1 Agrococcus sp. | reverse complement strand
CCCGCGGCGCTCGCGGTGTGGCTCGCTCCCGAGGGCGCCACGGGCACGGTCGAGCAGATGGATGCGCGCGAGGGCGGGGGGTTCCGCATGGAGCTGCGCTTCGATGCGCCGGCGGATGCCAAGACGACCGACTCGACGGACGTGTCGCGCGTGACGTTCGTCGAGCTCGTGCCCGACTCGCTCGTCGTGCAGCGGATCGCCTTCGAGTCGGCCGACGCGCGCTTCAGCGGCGACATGCTCATGACGTGGCGGCTCGAGCCCGTCGAGGCCGGCACACGCGTGACGGTCGCGGCGACGGATGTGCCGGCGGGCATCGCGCAGGAGGACCACGAGCTCGGTCTCGGCTCGTCGCTCGCCAACCTCGCCCGGTTCCTCGGCGCCTAGAGGGCTGCGGCCCGTCAGCTCGCTGCCGCGGCGGCCGCGGCCGCGCGCTCGACCCACTTCGGCACATCGCCATAGCGCTGCGGCGGGATGAGGCGACCGGCGGCCGAGTCGTCGGCGAGCTGCCGCGCGCGCTGCTCGCGCGTCGCCTCGCGCTTGGCGCTCAGCACCCACGCGACCGCCTGCTTGCGATAGCTCGCGGTCGCCGCTGCGAGGAACGCCTGCGCGGCCGGGGCGGCGTCGAGGTGCCGCTGCAGCTCGGGCGGCAGCGTGCCCTCGGCGCGCTCGTACGCGTAGATCGCGGTCGTCTCCGCTCGCCTCGCCTCGAACGCGGCGATGCCCGCCGGACGCATCCGCCCCTCGGCGAGCAGCCGCTCGACGTGCGCCACGTTGACCGCCGACCAGTTCGAGGAGGGCTTGCGCGGGGTCCAGCGCTGCCGCCGCGCGTCGCCGTCGATGCGCTGCGAGAGCGAGTCGATCCAGCCGAAGCACAGGGCCTCGGGCACCGCCTCGGCCCACGTGAGGCCGCGCGGCTCCACGTGCTTCGCGTTGAGGCCCATCCACAGCTCGGTCGCGGTCTCGTGGTTCGCCTCGAGCCACGCGCGGAACTCCGCCGCGTCGCGGAAGAAGGTCGCGGGCCGCTCTAGCGTGCCGCCCTGAGTGCCGATCTCAGCAGATTCACGGCGATCTCGCGCTTTCGACGCCATGCCGCTCAGCATGCCAGCGCCCGCCCACATTCTGCGCCGACGCGCGCCGCGAGCGTCCGTCGTTCCTGGGAACTCGCCCGTTGACACGTCCAGGGAGGGGGCCAGGATGGGGGACACCGGGATCGCGTCGGGGTTCGCCTCGACTGCTGATCCGTGCGACAGAGGGATTGGATGGACGATGACTGACAATCAGCCCACAGATCGACCCGAGGCCTTCCCTGGTGGCGCCGCCCCCGACAGCGGCGGCTCGCCGCTCGGCGACGTCTACGGCGCGGGTGGTGCGGCCGCGACGCCGCCGACCGCGACCCCGGGGAGCGGCTCCACGACGTCGACGGGCAGCGGCTCGAGCAGCGGCTCGAGCGGCAGCGGATCGTCGGGCACCCGCGAGACGGTGAAGGACGAGGCCAAGCACGTGCGCGAGAGCGCGATGGATGCGGGACGTCAGGTCGCCGGGACGGCGAAGGACGAGGCGCAGAACGTCGCCGGCGAGGCCAAGGCGCAGGCGCGCCAGCTGGTCGACCAGACGATGCACGAGGCGCGCGAGCAGGCCAAGGGCCAGCAGCAGCGCCTCGCGGGCGGGATCAGCACCTTCGGCGACGACCTGCGGAGCATGGCCGACGGCGCCGAGAGCGGTCTCGCCGCCCAGGTCGTGAGCGAGGTGAGCGACCGCGCAGCTGCGGTGGGCCGCTGGCTCGAGGAGCGCGAGCCCGCCGACCTGCTCGACGAGCTCTCGTCGTTCGCGCGCCGCCGGCCGGCGACGTTCATCGCGATCGCGGGCGTCGCGGGCCTCGTCGTGGGCCGACTCGCACGCGGCATCGTGAGCGAGGCGAAGGAGGAGCGCGAGCAGCGCAGCACGACCTCCAGCACCGGCGCGAGCACCGGCGGCTACGGCGCCAGCCCCGCGTACGGCGCCGGGACCGGCTCGACCGGCGGCGCGCACGCCATCGGCCAGCCGCCGGTGACCCAGTGGAACGCCCCCACGGCGGCGAACGCGAGCCCCGAGATGGTCGACGAGCCCTACGGCGGCTCGCCGGTGAGCGGCAGCGGCGCCGGCTCGGCCGTGCCCGGCGGCTCGACGCGCGGCACGACGGTCGACGGCGGTGTGCCGGCGCAGACCGGCCACTCGCCCAGCGGCACCGCGAACCCGACGCGCCAGGGAGACGGGCTGTGAGCGGCATCGATCCGGGGGGCCGCGACCCCGCGCACCACGGCGCGCACGTCGATCCCGCGTTCGCCGCGGCGGACACCGACGCCGAGCGCCGCGCCGCGAGCCAGTCGCTCGGCGACATCGTCGGCGCCCTCACGAGCGACCTGTCGACGCTGATGCGACAGGAGATCGCGCTCGCGAAGGCCGAGGCCAAGGAGCAGGCGACCCGCGCCGGCAAGGGTGCGGGGCTGCTCGGCGGCGCCGGCTACGCGGGGATGCTCGTCATCCTCTTCGTGTCGCTCGCGCTCATGTTCGCGCTCGGCGACTGGATGGACCACCTCGGGTGGGGCGCGCTCGTCGTCGCCATCATCTGGGGCGTGGTCGCCCTCGTGCTCTACCTGCAGGGCCGCAAGGCGCTCAAGCGGGTCGAGCCCATGCCCGAGACGGTCGATTCCGTCAAGCACATCCCCGACGCACTGCACACCAAGGAGGAGCTCCGATGAGCGAGACACCCGAAGAGATCCGCGCCCGCATCGAGCGCACGCGCGCCGACGTGAGCGGCGATGTGGACGCGCTGGCAGAGAAGGTGTCGCCGAGCGGCGTGGTCGGCCGGCAGACCGAGCGCGTGAAGGGTGCGCTCGGTGACGTGAAGGACCGCATCTTCGGCTCGGACGACAGCGAGCCCGGCATGGTCGGGAACGTCGGGTCGGACGTCCGTCAGGCCGCCGGCCACATGGGCGAGGGCGTGCGCAACGCCGCCGGCAACGTCGGCGAGGGCGTGCGCAACGTCGCCGGCAACGTCGGCGAGGGCGTGCGCGGCACGGCCGACCGGGCCGCGCGCAAGGCGAAGGGCAACCCGCTCGCGGTGGGCCTCATCGCCTTCGGCGTGGGCGCGCTCGTCGCATCGATGATCCCGGCGAGCAGCAAGGAGAAGGAGCTCGCAAGCCGGGTCAAGGACGAGGCGCAGCCGCTCGTCGAGGGCGCGAAGGACGTCGCGAAGGAAGCGGGCGAGCACCTCAAGGAGCCCGTGCAGCAGGCGGCGCAGTCCGTGCGCGAGACCGCGATGGAGGCGGGCCAGCACGTCAAGGAGGAGGCGCAGGGCGCCGCCGACGACGTGCGCTCGGACGCCGAGCAGGCACGCGACCGCGTGCAGGACCAGGCGCAGTCCTAACAGCGACGGGGCCCCGGCGGAGGACCGCCGGGGCTTCGTTCTGCCCGGGCGGCGACTCGAGGCTGGCTCTCAGGGATGGGGGACACACTCGGGGGACACCGCGCGGCACATCGGCGTGCGCGCCCGGATCCGAGGAGTGAGCCGATCATGATCCACCCCGAGCGACCGGCTGACGAGGAGTCCAGCCGGCGTCCCGGCCCTGC
>JAPSIA010000053.1 GCA_031179215.1 Agrococcus sp. | reverse complement strand
GTCGGTCGAGCGCGAGGACAACCAGCAGAACCGCGGCTACGTCAACACGGTTCGGCACCTCGTCAAGGTCGAGGAGATCGAGAATGACTGACAAGAACGAGTCGGCCGAGCTGCCGTCGCTCAAGGTCCACCACCTCCGGCCCGCGCCGGGCGCGAAGACCGCCCGCACGCGCGTGGGTCGCGGTGAGGCATCGAAGGGCAAGACGGCCGGCCGAGGCACGAAGGGCACGAAGGCCCGCTACCAGGTGAAGGTCGGCTTCGAGGGCGGCCAGCTCAACAGCGTCATGCGCGCTCCCAAGCTGCGCGGCTTCAAGAACCCGTTCCGCACCGAGTACCAGGTCGTCAACGTGGGGCAGCTGCAGTCGCTGTTCCCCGGTGGCGGCGAGGTCACGGTCGCTGACCTGGTCGCGAAGGGCGCCGTCCGCAAGAACGAGCTCGTCAAGGTGCTCGCCGGCGGCGAGCTCTCGGTCGCGCTCACGGTCTCGGTCGACAAGGTGTCGGCTGCGGCGGAGCAGAAGATCGTGGCCGCTGGCGGCTCGGTCAAGTAAGTAGGCTGAGGGGCGGTCCGTGCGCGGACCGCCCCGATTGCCGTTCTCTGGAAGGCTGCACGTGTTCAGTGCCATCGCACGCATCTTCAAGACGCGCGACCTGCGTCGGAAGATCCTCTTCACGCTCGCCTTGGTGGCGTTGTTCCGGCTCGGGTCGTTCATCCCCGCGCCGTTCGTCGACTACGGCAACGTGCAGGAGTGCATCGCGGCCAACCAGACCGCGACGGGCCTGTACCAGCTCGTCAACCTCTTCTCCGGCGGCGCCCTGCTGCAGCTGAGCATCTTCGCGCTGGGCATCATGCCCTACATCACCGCGGCGATCATCACCCAGCTGCTGCGCGTCGTCATCCCCCACTTCGAGACCCTCTACAAGGAGGGCCAGCAGGGGCAGGCGAAGCTCACGCAGTACACGCGCTACATGACGATCGCGCTCGCCGTGCTCCAGTCGACGACGCTCATCACCGTCGCGCGCTCCGGCGCCCTGTTCTCCCAGACCGGCGGCCCCGCGCTGCCGCAGTGCCAGAACCTGCTGACGAACGACGCGTGGTGGTCGATCACGCTCATGATCTTCACCATGACGGCCGGCACCGGCCTCATCATGTGGATGGGCGAGCTCATCACCGAGCGCGGCGTCGGCAACGGCATGTCGCTGCTCATCTTCACGTCGATCGCCGCGACCTTCCCCGGCGCGCTCGGCATGATCTTCCAGACGCAGGGCCCGAACACCTTCATCATGGTGCTCGTCGTCGGCGTCATCATCATGGGCCTCGTCGTCTTCGTCGAGCAGTCCCAGCGCCGCATCCCAGTGCAGTACGCGAAGCGCATGGTCGGCCGGCGCATGTACGGCGGCCAGTCGACCTACATCCCGATCAAGGTCAACATGGCCGGCGTCATCCCGGTCATCTTCGCCTCGTCGCTGCTGTACCTGCCGATGCTCGTCGCGCAGTTCAGCACGCCGACCGACGGCACGGCCCCGCCCGAGTGGGTGCTGTGGGTGCAGGCCAACCTCACCTCGGGCGACGCGCCCCTCTACATGCTCGTCTTCTTCCTGCTCGTGGTGGGCTTCACCTACTTCTACGTCGCGATCACCTTCAACCCCGAGGAGGTCGCCGACAACATGAAGAAGTACGGCGGCTTCATCCCCGGCATCCGCGCGGGCCGGCCGACGGCCGAGTACCTCGACTACGTGCTCACGCGCATCACGCTGCCGGGCTCGATCTACCTGGGCATCGTGGCGCTCATCCCGCTCATCGCGCTCTCGACGGTCGGCGCGAACCAGAACTTCCCGTTCGGCGGCGCGTCGATCCTCATCATCGTCGGCGTGGGCCTCGAGACGGTCCGCCAGATCGATGCGCAGCTGCAGCAGCGCCACTACGAAGGGCTCATCCGCTAGATGCCGAACCTCCTCATCGTGGGCCCGCCGGGTGCGGGCAAGGGCACCCAGGCCGTGCGCATCGCCGAGGCGCTGGGCATCCCGGCGGTCTCGACCGGCGACATCTTCCGCCAGAACATCAAGGACCGCACCGAGCTCGGCCAGCGGGTCTCGGCGATCCTCGACGCGGGGGAGTACGTGCCCGACTCGCTCACGAACGAGCTCGTCGACGACCGACTCGCGCAGGACGACGCGGAGCAGGGCTACCTGCTCGACGGCTACCCCCGCACGGCGGGCCAGGTCGAGTTCCTCGACGGCGTGAACCTGCGCCGCGGCGAGCAGCTCGACGCCGTCATCCGTCTCGTCGCCGACACCGACGAGGTCGTGCGCCGACTGCTGGCGCGCGCGCAGGAGCAGGGCCGCAGCGACGACAGCGAGGCGGTCATCCGG
Organism: Agrococcus sp.; assembly: GCA_031179215.1. Classification (GTDB taxonomy): domain Bacteria; phylum Actinomycetota; class Actinomycetes; order Actinomycetales; family Microbacteriaceae; genus Agrococcus. The sequence goes on along the minus strand of JAPSIA010000053.1, from coordinate 12,122 downwards.
CACCGGCTCGAGGTGTACGAGCGCGAGACCGCGCCGCTCATCGCGATCTTCGCCGAGCGCGGCCTCGTCGTCGAGGTCGATGGCATCGGAGCGGTCGACGACGTGACCGAGCGCATCCTCGCGGGCCTCGCCGAGCGGGGCATCGCAGCCTGATGCGCGGCCGCGGCCACGTGAAGTCCCGCCGCGAGCTCGCCGCGATGCGCGAGCCGGGCCGCATCACGGCGCTCGCGCTCGAGGCGGTCCAGGCGGCGATCCGGCCGGGCGTCACCCCGCTCGAGCTCGACGCGATCGCCGAGGGCGTCATCCGCGCGCACGGCGCGGTGCCCAACTTCCAGCTCGAGCCCGGCTACGAGCACACCCTGTGCGTCGGGGTCAACGACGTCGTCGTGCACGGCATCCCCGACGAGCGCCCGCTCGAGGCCGGCGACCTCGTCACGGTCGACTGCGGCGCGACGATCGGCGGCTTCCACGGCGACGCCGCCATCACGGTCGTGCTGCCCGGCGGCGACCCCGAGCGCACCGCGGCGCGGCAGCGGCTCAGCGACGTCACCGAGGGCGCGCTCTGGGCCGGGATCGCCGCGCTCGCGTCGGCGAAGCAGCTCGGCGAGGTCGGGGCCGCGGTCGAGGACCACATCGAGGCCAACAGCGACTTCGGCATCAGCGACGACTACATCGGCCACGGCATCGGCAGGGCCATGCACGAGGATCCGCCGGTGTTCAACTACCGCACGCGCGTCGCGGGGCCGGCCGTGAAGCCCGGGCTGTGCGTGGCGATCGAGCCCATCATCCACGCCGGATCGACCGAGACGACGATCGACGACGACGGCTGGACGGTGCGCAGCGCCGACGGCAGCGACGCGTGCCAGTGGGAGCACTCGGTCGCGGTGCACTCCGGCGGCATCTGGGTGCTGACCGCGCTCGACGGGGGCGCCGCCGGGCTCGCGCCCTTCGGGATCGCGCCGGCGCCGATCGCCGATCGCTGACCCAGCGCGCGCGCGTCGGCCGGTGGTAGCGTCATGACTCGCACCGCGGGCCCGCGAGGCCCTGGACTCGAAGGAGCAGCATGGCCGAGCGCACCGTCACCGTCGAGTCGTCCCACGGCCTCCACGCCCGTCCCGCCGCGCTCTTCGCGCAAGCCGCCGCGAAGGCGACGAGCGCCGTGACGGTCGCCAAGGGCGACAAGCAGGTCAACGCGGCGAGCATCCTCTCGGTCATCTCCCTCGGCGTCGGCAAGGGCGACACGGTGACCATCGCCTCCGACGACGAGGCGGCGCTCGACGAGCTCGAGCAGCTGCTCGCGACCGACCACGACGCCTGAACCCGGCGCACCGCACAGCACGGAGTCGACCATGACCGCCACTGCAGCACCATCGAAGTCCGGCGGCGCCCGCGTCGCCATCCAGAAGTTCGGCACGTTCCTGTCCGGCATGATCATGCCGAACATCCCCGCGCTCATCGCGTGGGGCATCCTGACGGCGCTGTTCATCCCCGTCGGGCCCCTCCCCAACGCGGGGCTCGCATCGATCGTCGACCCGACGATCCACTACCTCCTGCCGATCCTCATCGCGGGCACGGGCGGGCGCATGGTCCACGGCACCCGCGGCGCCGTCGTCGGCGCGTTCGCCGTCATGGGCGCGATCGCGGGCTCCGACCTGCTCATCGACGCCTTCAACACGGCGAACCCTCCCGCAGGCGACGCGTCGCCCCTGGGCTACGTGCACATGTTCATCGGCGCGATGATCCTCGGCCCGCTGTCGGCCTGGGTCATGCAGCAGCTCGACAGGCTGTGGGACGGCAGGATCAAGGCCGGCTTCGAGATGCTCGTCAACATGTTCTCGGCGGGCATCGTGGCCTTCCTCATGGGACTGTTCGGCTTCTACGTCGTCGCCCCCGTCGTCAACTGGATCATGTCGGTCGTCGGCGGTGCCGTCGGCTGGCTCGTCGACACGGGCCTGCTGTGGCTCGCCTCGTTCCTCATCGAGCCCGCGAAGGTCTTCTTCCTCAACAACGCCATCAACCACGGCGTGCTCACCCCGCTCGGCACGACGCAGGTCGCCGCCGACGGCAAGTCGATCCTCTTCCTGCTCGAGGCGAACCCCGGACCCGGCCTCGGGCTCCTGCTCGCCTTCGCGGTCTTCGGCGTCGGGGCAGCTCGCGCGACCGCACCGGGTGCCGCGATCATCCAGTTCGCAGGCGGCATCCACGAGGTCTACTTCCCCTACGCCCTCATGAAGCCGACGCTCATCATCGCGCTCGTGCTCGGCGGCGCCTCGGGCGTCGCGACCAACATGGTGCTCGGCACGGGCCTCGCGGGCCCCGCCGCACCCGGCAGCATCTTCGCGGTCGGTGCGCAGGCACTGCTCGTCGGCGGCGGCAACCTCGTCGGCGTGCTGCTGTCGGTCGTGGTCGCGGCAGCCGTGACCTTCGCGGTCGCCGCCGTCATCCTGCGCGCCTCGCGCAAGCGCGACCTCGAGCGCGAGGACGCCGGTGACCTCTCGGCGGCGATCGCGAAGACCGAGGCGGCGAAGGGCCGGAAGTCCGAGCACCTCTCGAACCTGGCAGCGGGCGGCGCCGCCGGCGGCGGCGCGGCAGCGGCAGCGGCGGTCGAGGCGAACGAGCCGGCCGCGGCGGCCGCGCCGATCCGCAGGATCGTCTTCGCGTGCGACGCGGGCATGGGCTCGAGCGCGATGGGCGCGAGCGTGCTGCGCAGCAAGATCAAGAAGGCCGGGATCGAGGGCGTGGAGGTCTCCAACGTCGCGATCGCGAACCTCGACGGCACCGAGGACCTCATCGTCACGCACCAGGACCTCACGCCGCGCGCGCGGCAGCGCAACGAGCGCGCGACGCACGTGTCGGTCGACAACTTCATGAACAGCCCGAAGTACGACGACGTCGTCAAGCTCGTCGGCGAGTCGAAGCAGAGCGAATAGGAGCACCCATGGCCGTCCTCACCCTCGAGCAGATCACGACGACCCCGACCGCGACGACGAAGGACGAGGCGATCCAGGAGGCCGCCGACATCCTCATCGCCGCCGGCGCTGTGACGCCCGAGTACGCCGACGCCATGCGCGAGCGCGAGGCGAGCGTGTCGACCTACATGGGCAACCTGCTGGCGATCCCGCACGGCACGAACGAGTCGAAGGGCACGATCCTCGACTCGGCGCTCTCGGTCGCGCGCTACGAGACGCCGATCGACTGGGACGGCAACCCCGTGAAGTTCGTCATCGGGATCGCGGGCAAGGACGGCGGGCACCTCGAGATCCTGTCGAAGATCGCGATCGTCTTCGCCGACGAGGACGAGGTGGCCAAGCTCGAGGCGGCTCACGACGCCGCGGCGATCCTCGAGCTCCTCGGCGACGTCAACGAGTGATGCGAGCCGTCCACTTCGGGGCCGGCAACATCGGCCGCGGCTTCGTGGGGCTGCTGCTGCACCGCGCGGGGTACGAGGTCACGTTCGTCGACGTGAACGCCGAGCTCATCCGCATGCTGCGGACGGCGGATGCGTACCAGGTGCGCGAGGTGGGCCCGGGGGCGACCGTGCACACCGTCACGGGCTTCACCGGCATCGACTCGAGCGCGGACCCCGAGGGCGCCGCGCGCGCGGTCGCGGAGGCCGACATCGTCACGTGCGCCGTCGGGCCGGCGGTCATGCGCTTCATCGCCCCCGTGATCCGCGCGGGGCTCGCGCTGCGGGAGGGCGCGCCGCTCGTGGTCATGGCGTGCGAGAACGCGATCGGCGCGAGCGACACCCTGCGGGCACACGTGCTCGAGGGCGCCGAGGAGCTCGCGCCGCGGGCGGTGTTCGCGAACACCGCGGTCGACCGCATCATCCCGCCGCAGGATCCCGCGGGGCTCGACGTCGTGGTCGAGGACTTCTTCGAGTGGTCGATCGATCGATCCGCGTTCGCGGGCGCGGGCGTGGCGGAGCCCGCGATCGGCGACGCGCACTTCGTCGACGACCTCGCCCCCTTCATCGAGCGCAAGCTCTTCACCGTGAACACGGGCCACGCCGCGACCGCCTACGCCGGCTGGATCGCGGGGGCCGAGACCATCGCCGAGGCGCTCGCTGAGCCGGCGATCCGCGCCGCGGTCGACGCGGCGCTCGCCGACACCGCGCGCCTGCTCGTGGCGAAGTTCGGCTTCGACGAGGCCGAGCACGCGGCATACGTCGCCCGGGCCGTCGAGCGGTTCGAGAACCCCGCGCTGCTCGACACGTGCGAGCGGATCGGGCGGCAGCCGCTGCGCAAGCTCTCGCGCCACGAGCGGTTCGTGCAGCCGGCCGTCGAGCTCGTCGAGCGCGGCGAGCGCGCCGACGGGCTCATCGCCGCGTACGCCGCGGCGCTGCGCTTCGATGCCGAGGGCGACGAGCAGGCCGTCGAGCTGCAGCGGCTGCTCGCGGAGCTCGAGCCGACGGCCTTCGTCGCGCAGGTGAGCGGCGTCGAGGCGGGCGAGCTCCACGCGCGGATTGCCGCCGAGGTCGCCGCCGCGCGGGCGTGAACGAGCGCGCCCCCAGGCTCACCCGGCAGGATCGAGGCATGGGACGAGGGCAGTCGTGCTGACGCGCGGGACGCGACGCAAGGGGCGCTCGAGCGCGAATCCGCGCCAGCGCGTGCTGCACGGCTGGGACTGGTCGGATGCGCGCATCGAGCTCGAGGAGCTCGCGCCCGCGAGCCGCGTGCTCGTCGCGGGCGGTGCAGGCGAGACCATCGCCGCGCTCGCCGCCGCCGGGCACGAGGTGATCGCGATCGGCTCGAACCGCAACCAGCTCGAGTACGCGCGTCGACGGGTCGCGGGCGGGCCCTTCGAGCCGGGCGCCGCAGAGCGGCTGTTCGACCTCGGGCGCGGCATGGTGCGCGCCGCGAGCCCCGCGTGGAGCCGCCGCAGGGTGCGGCAGTTCCTGCAGGAGGGCGACCCGCTCAAGGCGGCGCAGGCGTGGAAGGACCGGCTCGACAACCGCACGCTCGCGTCGATCCTCAAGACGATGCTCGGGCCGGCGGGGGCGCTCACGGCACTCGTGCTCCGCGACTTCGCGACGCCCCTGCCACCGCACTTCGACGAGGCCATCCGCGGCCGCATCGGCCGTGCGCTGCGCAAGCACGCGCCGCGCGAGAACCCGTTCGCGTGGCGCCTGCTGCTGGGGGAGGAGCTGCCGGGGCACGCGCCGCCGCGCGTGGATCCCGCGAGCGTGCGCTGGCTCGAGGAGCCGCTGCTCGACCACCTGGAGCGCGCAGCGCCGGGCGCCTACGACGCGGTGAGCCTCTCGAACGTCATCGACGGGGCCGACGAGCGGTGGGTGCGCGACCTGCGCAAGGCGGCGGTGCGCGCGGTGGCGCCGGGAGGCCCGATCATCGCCCGCTCATTCGCGACCACGATCGACGACGACGCGGCCAAGCGCGCCCGTCGCGACCGCTCGATGCTGTGGGGCTCCATCGTCGTGCAGCGCGCGGTGGAGCTCTGAAGCGACGACCCTTTCGGGTCGTCGCCGCGACCCCAGCGCCGACGCCCGTCCCGGGCGTCGGTCCGGCCGCACTCAGCCGCCGGCTCGCCGCGACCCCAGCGCCGACGCCCGTCCCGGGCGTCGGTCCCGCCGCACCGGGCCGCCGGCTCGCCGCGACGCCAGCGCCGACGCCCGTCCCGGGCGTCGGTTCGGGCTCACCCCGCGGTGGCCGTCGCCGCGACCCCAGCCGGGTCGAGTCCCGGAGCCCCGGTCGCTCAGCGCCGACACGCCCGCAATGCACACCCACGCACCCGCCCAGCGACCACCGCTCCGGACCGACCGCAACTCCCACGACACGCCCGGCTTGCCAGGAAGAGCACGACCGGCGTAGAGTTGACCGTTGGTGCCGTGCGCCCTCTGCGCGCGTCACTCGCACGACCAGCAACCCCAACACTTGCAGAAGAAGGCTATGGCCAAAAAAGACGGCGTCATCGAGATCGAAGGCACGGTGATCGAGGCGCTCCCGAACGCGATGTTCCGCGTCGAGCTCTCGAACGGGCACGTGGTGCTCGCGCACATCTCCGGCAAGATGCGGCAGAACTACATCCGCATCCTGCAGGAGGACCGCGTCATCGTGGAGCTCAGCCCCTACGACCTCAGCCGCGGCCGCATCGTCTACCGCTACAAGTGAGCCGGTTGCTGGAAAGGAACGGCTCGCGCTCCCGCGCGAGCACGAGGCCAGCGAGGAAGAGAACATGAAGGTCAACCCCAGCGTCAAGAAGATCTGCGACAAGTGCAAGGTGATCCGCCGGCACGGTCGCGTGATGGTCATCTGCGAGAACCCCCGCCACAAGCAGCGGCAGGGCTGATGCCGCAGCGCTCAGATCGACACGGTCGCTCTGAGCGCGGAGGCGTCAGGGTCGAGGAGCGCGCGCCGAAGGCGCACGCGTCACACCCGCGGACCGCGACACGGGCCGCGCAAGCACAACTGAACACACACCCAAGACGTGATCCCGATGCGCCGCCCCGGCGGGCCATCGAGCACCGAAGGGATTCCCAGCAGCGGTAAGAGCCCGAGAGGGCGACACCTTGGGGGAGAGGCCCAGGCACCTCCGCTGCACCATACCTCTCATCACTCCTGAAGGAGACACACGATGGCACGCATCGCAGGTGTCGACATCCCGCGCGAGAAGCGCGTGGAGATCGCACTGACGTACATCTTCGGCGTCGGCCGCACCCGCTCGATCGAGACGCTCGAGGCCACCGGCATCGACCGCAACACTCGCGTCAAGGATCTGACCGACGACCAGCTCGTGGCGCTCCGCGACCACATCGAGGGCACGTTCAAGGTGGAGGGCGACCTCCGCCGCGAGGTGGCCGCCGACATCCGCCGCAAGGTCGAGATCGGCTCCTACGAGGGCATCCGCCACCGCCGCGGGCTCCCCGTGCGCGGACAGCGCACCAAGACGAACGCGCGCACCCGCAAGGGCAAGAAGCAGACGGTCGCCGGCAAGAAGAAGGCCGGCCGCTAAGGCCGCGTGGAGGTAGAGGAACATGGCAGCTCCCAAGTCCGCGGTCCGCAAGCCGCGCAAGAAGGACAAGAAGAACATCGCAGCGGGCCACGCCCACATCAAGTCGACGTTCAACAACACGATCGTCTCGATCACCGACACCACCGGGGCCGTCGTCTCGCAGGTCTCCGGTGGCGGCGTCGGCATGAAGGGCTCGCGCAAGTCGACGCCCTACGCCGCGCAGCTCGCCGCCGAGTCGGCTGCGCGCCAGGCGCAGGACCACGGCATGAAGAAGGTCGACGTCTTCGTCAAGGGCGCCGGATCGGGCCGTGAGACGGCGATCCGCTCGCTCCAGGCCGCTGGCCTCGAGATCGGCGCGATCCACGACGTGACGCCGCAGGCGCACAACGGCGTTCGTCCGCCGAAGCCCCGCCGCAACTAATCGCTTCAGCCGGGCAGGCGGTCCCCGCCTGCCCGGCCATCCGCCGTCACTGAACACGCGAGTCATATAGCGGACTCGCGACCGAAAGGAACCGACACGTGCTGATCGCCCAGCGCCCCACTGTCACCGAGGAGATCGTCTCCGAGCACCGCTCGCGGTTCACGATCGAGCCGCTCGAGCCCGGCTTCGGCTACACCCTCGGCAACTCGCTCCGCCGCACCCTCCTCTCGTCGATCCCCGGCGCGGCTGTCACCAGCATCCGCCTGGACGGCGTGCTCCACGAGTTCTCGACGATCTCGGGGGTCAAGGAGGATGTCACCGAGATCATCCTCAACATCAAGCGACTCGTGGTCTCGTCGGAGCACGACGAGCCCGTCGTCGCCTACCTCTCGCGCCAGGGCGCGGGCACGGTGACCGCCGCGGACATCACGGCCCCCGCCGGCGTCGAGATCCACAACCCCGAGCTCGTGCTCGCGACGCTGAACGACTCGGCGAAGCTGCAGCTCGAGCTGACGATCGAGCGCGGCCGCGGCTACGTCTCGGCTGCGCAGAACCGCGACGAGTTCGCCGAGGCCGGCGTCATCCCCGTCGACTCGATCTACTCGCCCGTGCTCAAGGTCACCTACCGCGTCGAGGCGACGCGTGCCGGTGAGCGCACCGACTTCGACTCGCTCGTCGTCGACGTCGAGACCAAGCCCGCCATCTCGCCGCGCGACGCCATCGCGTCGGCCGGCCGCACGCTCGTCGAGCTCTTCGGCCTGACGCGCGACCTGAACGCCGAGGCGGAGGGCATCGAGATCGGCCAGGCGCCCGCCGAGGCCATCGGCTCGGGCGAGCTCGCCACGCCGATCGAGGAGCTCGACCTGTCGGTCCGCTCGTACAACTGCCTCAAGCGCGAGGGCATCAACACGGTGTCCGAGCTCGTGGCGCTGAGCGAGACGCAGCTGATGAACATCCGCAACTTCGGCCAGAAGTCGGTCGACGAGGTGAAGGACAAGCTCACCGAGCTCGGCCTCTCGCTCAAGGACGCGGTGCCCGGCTTCGACGGCGCGCACTTCTACAGCGGTTACGACGAGGACGCTCGCTGAACGCGGGCCGACTGAAGAACTAGAGGGATACCAACCATGCCCAAGCCCACCAAGGGTCCCCGCCTCGGAGGCGGTCCGGCGCACGAGCGCCTGCTGCTCGCGAACCTCGCGGCCGCGCTGTTCACGCACAAGTCGATCAAGACGACCGAGACGAAGGCGAAGCGGCTCCGCCCGATCGCCGAGCGCCTCATCACGTTCGCCAAGCGCGGCGACCTGCACGCGCGTCGTCGCGTGCTCGCCGTGATCGGCGACAAGGGCGTCGTGCACGAGCTGTTCACCGAGATCGCTCCGCTCGTCGCCGAGCGCGAGGGCGGCTACACGCGCATCACGAAGCTCGGCTTCCGCAAGGGCGACAACGCCCCCATGGCGCAGATCGAGCTGGTGCTCGAGCCCGTCCAGAAGAAGGGCTCGAAGGCGAAGGCCGCCGCTGCCGCGCAGTCGGCTGCCGCCGACCAGGAGGCCGCGAAGCAGGAGGCTGCCGAGAAGCAGCAGGCGAAGGCCGAGGCCAAGGCGGCCAAGGCCGAGGAGAGCGCGGAGGCCGAGGAGTCGGCTGAGGGCGCCGAGTCGCAGGCGGCGCAGGTGCAGGCCGACGAGTCGGCCGCCGAGGCCGCCAACGCCGCGTCGGCCGAGGCTCAGGACGCGACGCAGGACGCCGCGACGCAGGCCGAGAGCCAGGGTCGCGACAACAAGTAGTCATTCGCTCGACGCGAAGGGCCCCGCACGCTCGTGTGGGGCCCTTCGTCGTGCCGCGGCTCAGCTGTGCGCGCGCCGCGCCTTCGCGAGCTCGGTGGCGGCGAGCACGAGCCCCAGGTGCGAGAACGCCTGCGGGAAGTTGCCCCAGTGGTGCCCGGTGGCGGGGTCGATCTCCTCGCCGAGCAGGCCCACGTCGTTGCGCATCGCGACGAGCCGATCCATGAGCGCCTCAGCCGCGTCGAGCTGGCCCGCCTGCGCTCGCGCGATGACGAGCCAGAAGCCGCACAGCACGAAGGGATGCTCGTCCCCGGCGAGGCCGTCGAGCCCCCGTCGGTGCGCGCCCTGGGTGCGGTATCGCAGCGGGATGCCGTCGACGAGGAGCTCCTGCTCGATGCGCGCGATCGTGCCGAGGAAGCGCGGGTCGGTCGCGTCGACGATGCCGATCGTCGGCAGCTGCAGGAGCGAGGCGTCGACCTCGCTCGTGCCGTAGTGCTGCCGGAACGATCCCGTCGACTCGTCGAAGCCGCGCGTGAGCACCTCGTCCCGCAGCGCATCCCGCAGCCGGATCCAGCGCGAGGCGTCGCCGTCGCGGCCCTCCTCGACCGCGCGCACGCCGCAGTCGAACGCGGCCCACATCATCGCTCGCGAGTGCGTGAACAGCTGCGGCTCGCCCCGCATCTCCCACAGGCCCTGGTCGGGCTCCTCCCAGTGCGTCGCGAGCTCGTCGAGGAGCGCGCGCTGCATGTGCCACGAGTCGTGCGAGTCGTCGAGGCCGATCGCGCGCAGCCGCTGGAGCGTGAGCATCACCTGGCCGAGCACGTCGTGCTGCCGCTGCTCGGCGGCGCCGTTGCCGATGCGCACGGGAGCAGCGCCGCCGTAGCCGGGCAGGTGCGGGAGCTCGCGCTCGAGCAGGTCGCGCCCGCCGTCGCGGCGGTACATGATGCGCATGTCCTGCGGGTCGCCCGCGATCGCGCGCAGCAGCCAGTCGCGCCAGAGCACCACCTTCTCCGAGAGCCGGACCGCGAGCATCGCGTCGACGGTGAGGGATGCGTCGCGCAGCCACGTGAAGCGGTAGTCCCAGTTGCGCTCCCCGCCGGGGTCCTCCGGCAGGGAGGTCGTCGGCGCGGCGAGGATGCCGCCGGTCGCGGCGTCGGTGAGCGAGCGCAGCACGAGCACGCTCGTCTGCACCGCCTCGAGGTAGGGGCCCTCGTAGTCGAGCTCGGCGAGCCACTCGGACGACTCGGCGACCGTCGTCTCGACGATCTCGGCCTCGCCGACGGGATCGGCGAAGGGCAGCCAGGAGTGGCGCCAGCACAGGTCGAGCACGATGCGATCGCCCGCGCGCACCGTGAACGTCGAGCGGTGCCGGCGGTGGTCGGCGTCGGCGTGCGGCAGCTCGTCGCCGCGCAGCACGAGCCGGTCGGGACCGGCGATCGCGACGAGCACGTCCTCGCCGTCGTGCCGCATCCGCCGGAACCACGGCGGCACGCGCCCGTAGTCGAACCGCACGACGAGCTCCTGCTCGAGCTCGACCTCGCCCTCGACGCCCTCGATGATGCGCACGACGTCGGCCCGGTCGTCGCCCGTCGGCATGGCGTCCGTCACGGTCACCGTGCCGGTCGCGGTCGCGTGCGTCGTCTCGAGCACGAGGCTCCCCGGCAGGTAGCGGCGCGTCGAGCGGCACGCGCGCGTCGGTCCGATGCGCCAGCGCCCGTGCTCGGGCCCGCCGAGCAGCGCCGCGAAGCACGCGGGAGAGTCGAAGTGCGGCAGGCACAGCCAGTCGATCGATCCGTCGCGGCCCACGAGCGCGGCGGTCGAGCGGTCGCCGATGAGGGCGTAGTCCTCGATGGCCAGTCGGTCGTCCTCGGGCATGGCGTGAGGCTATCGGGAGCGCGCTCCACGCCCGCCTAGGCTGGGAGCATGCCCCGCCTCCGGCTCGACCTCGCCTACGACGGCGGCGGCTTCGCCGGCTGGGCTGCGCAGCCGGGGCTGCGCACGTGCCAGGGCGAGCTCGAGCGAGCGCTCTCGACGATCGCGCGCGAGCCGGTGCGGCTGACCGTCGCGGGGCGCACGGATGCGGGGGTGCACGCGAGCGGCCAGGTCGCGCACGCCGACGTGCCCGACGCGCTCGTCGCCGACGTGCTCGAGCGCGCGCCGCGGCTCGCGCACCGCATCTCGCGCCTCGCGGCCCCGGAGGGCGACCTCGTCGTGCGCGACGTGCGCCTCGCGCCCGCGGAGTTCGACGCGCGCTTCTCGGCGGTGTCGCGCTCCTACCGCTACCGCATCGTCGCGAGCCCCGCCGCCGACCCGCTCGAGCGGCGCACCGCGGCGCACGTGCCGCAGCCGCTCGACCTCGCGGCGATGCAGCGCGTCGCCGAGGCGCTCGTGGGGCTGCGCGACTTCGCCGCGTTCTGCAAGCCGCGCGAGGGCGCGACCACGATCCGCGAGCTGCACGAGTTCTCCTGGCACCAGGAGGGCGCGCTGCTGACCGCCTCGCTCACGGCGGACGCGTTCTGCCACTCGATGGTGCGCGCGCTCGTCGCGGCGTGCGTGCGCGTCGGCGAGGGCCGGCTCGGGCTCGCGCGAGCGGTCGCGCTCCTGGACGAGCGAGCGCGCTCGCCCCTCACGGGGCTCATGCCGGCGCACGGGCTCACGCTCGTCGCCGTCGGCTACCCGCCCGACGACCTGCTCGCCGAGCAGGCCGAGCGGGCTCGAGCGCGGCGACGCGCATCCGACCTCGAGGAGTGAGGCGGTCGCCGCCTCGCCCTTCAGCCGGCGACGAGCGCGCCTGTCAGCAGCGCCGCGAGCTCGTCGACCGAGTCCGCGATGCGCGTCGCGCCGGCCGCCTCGAGCTCCGCCCGCCCGCCGTAGCCGTAGGCGACCCCGATCGAGGGCATGCCGAGCTCGTGCGCCGAGGCGATGTCGTTGACGCGGTCGCCCACCATCACGAG
>JAPSIA010000161.1 GCA_031179215.1 Agrococcus sp. | reverse complement strand
CGCCCGACGGCATCCGCATCGGCCTCTCGCCGCTGTCGACGACGTTCGCCGAGGTCGAGCTCGGCATCGCGGCGCTCGGCGAGGAGCTGCGCGGGCAGGACCGCCCGGCGGCGTGATGCCGCCTTGGCTAGGCTCGAGGCGCGGCCCGTCCGCATCGATCCACCCGCCGCCCACGAGGCCCAGCAGGCAACGGAGCCACCCATGACCGACGTCCCCTCCTACAAGCTCGACCCCGCTCCGCAGGGCGAGCGCAGCTACACCGGCCCGACGCGCATCGAGCGCGACTCGCTCGGCGAGCTGCCCGTGCCGGCGGACGCCTACTGGGGCATCCACACCGAGCGCGCGCTCCACAACTTCCCCATCACGGGCCGCTCCATCTCGGTCTACTCCGACCTCGTGAACGCGCTCGCGGTCGTCAAGCAGGCGTGCGCGCGCGCCAACAAGGAGATCGGCTCGCTCGACGCCGAGAAGGCCGACCTCATCGACCACATCTGCCGCCGCATCCAGGCGGGGGAGCTCCACGACCAGTTCAAGGTCGGCGTGATCCAGGGCGGCGCCGGCACGTCGACGAACATGAACACGAACGAGGTGATCGCCAACGCGGCCCTCGTCGAGCTCGGCCACCCGAAGGGCGCGTACGAGCACTTCAGCCCCATCGACGACGTCAACCGCTCCCAGTCGACGAACGACACCTATCCGACCTCGATCAAGGTCGCGATGGCGTTCACGCTCCGCCGCCTGCTCGACGAGCTGCGCCGGCTCACCGATGCGCTCGACGCGAAGGCGGACGAGTTCCGCGACGTGCTGAAGGTCGGCCGCACCCAGCTGCAGGACGCCGTGCCGATGACGCTCGGCCAGGAGTTCCACGGCTTCGCCGTGACGCTGCGCGAGGACTACGACCGGCTCGAGGAGACGATCAAGTGGCTCAGCGAGGTGAACCTCGGCGCCACGGCGATCGGCACGGGCATCACCGCCGACCCGCGCTACGCCGAGGCCGCGTGCCGCCACTTGCGCGAGCTCACGGGACTGCCGATCGTCGCCGCCGCCGACCTCATCGAGGCCACGAGCGACACGGGCGTGTTCATGACCGTCTCCGGAGCGCTCAAGCGCTGCGCCGTCAAGCTCTCGAAGATCTGCAACGACCTGCGCCTGCTCTCCTCGGGCCCGCAGGCGGGGCTGGGGGAGATCACCCTGCCCGCGAAGGCCGCCGGCTCGTCGATCATGCCGGGCAAGGTCAACCCCGTGATCCCCGAGGTGGTCAACCAGGTCGCCTTCGCCGTCATCGGCTCTGACGCGACGGTCACGGCGGCCTCGGAGGCCGGGCAGCTGCAGCTCAACGCGTTCGAGCCCGTCATCACCCACCAGATCCTGCAGAGCCTCCACTGGATGACGCAGGCGTGCCTCACGCTGCGCATCAACTGCATCGACGGCATCGAGGCGAACCGCGAGCGGCTCGGGCTCATGGTCGGCTCGTCGGTCGGCGTCGTGACCGCGCTCACGCCCTACCTCGGCTACGCCGACTCGGCGAAGCTCGCCCACCAGGCGCTCACGAGCCACAAGTCGATCGCCGACCTCGTCGTCGAGAGCGGGCTCATGGAGCGCGAGCGCGTCGAGAAGCTGCTCGCGCCCGAGCGGCTCTCGGGACTTCGCCCGGTGACGCAGGCGATCCCCGTCGTCTCCACCGACGACATCAAGGCCTGACGCGCGCGGCGCGGGCGCTCCTCGGTACGATCCCCGAGTGAGTGCCCCCGCCCCGCTGTCGCCGCTCGCGCCGAGGACCGGCCCCGACGTCGGATCCATCGTCGGCGTCATCGGCATCGTCGTGCTCGGGCTCGCCTCCTTCGGCGTCATCTTCATCCTCGACGGCGCGATCGGCGACTCGGCGCTCGTCGCCGCCTCGGGCGTCATGGCCCTGTTCCCGCTCGCGTTCGTCATCTGGGCGGTGCTCGCGATCGACCGCTGGGAGCCCGAGCCGCGGATCGCGATGTGGTTCGCGGCGCTGTGGGGCGGCGTCGCGGCCGTGCTGCTGACGCTGTGGCTCAACGAGGCGGTGCTGCAGCCGCTCGTCGTGCCGCTGCTGCGCTCGCAGGAGCAGTTCGAGCTCTACGCGACCGTCATCCAGGCGCCGTTCACGGAGGAGCTGTGGAAGGCGATCCCCGTCGTCATCATGTTCCTGTTCTTCCGCAGGTCCTTCGACGGGCCGGTCGACGGGATCGTCTTCGCGGCGCTGTCGGCGGCGGGCTTCGCCTTCACGGAGAACATCCTCTACTTCGGCACATCGCTGAGCGAGAGCGGCGATGGCGCCTTCATCTTCTTCCTGCGCGGCATCATGAGCCCGCTGACCCACGCGCTGTTCACCGCGATCGGCATCGGCCTCGCGCTCGGCTTCGCCGCGCGGCTGCGCAGCCGCTGGTGGATCCTGCTCGCGTTCCCGGTCGGCCACCTCGTCTCCGCGCTGCTGCACGCGCTGTGGAACTCCGCCAGCTGGTGGGTGCCCGGCGGCACGCTCGGCTTCTTCGTCTACTACCTCATCGTGCAGGTGCCGCTGTGCCTGCTCGCCGCCGGGCTCGTGTGGCTGCTGCTGCGCCAGGAGATGCGCATCACGCGAGCGCGCCTGCACGACTACGGGCGCGCCGGGTGGTTCAGCCGCGAGGAGGTCGAGCGGCTCTCCTCCGGGGAGGGCCGGGCGCTCCTGTCGGCCTGGGCGCGTCGTCGCGGGCTCCGCAAGGCGATGCGGCAGTACATCCACACCGCGACACGGCTCGCGAACCACCGGCAGCACTCGCTCGTCGGTCGCGACAAGGCGCGCCACGTCGCCGACGAGGCGGCGCTGCTCGCGAAGCTCATGCACCTCCGCCGCGCGATGGCGACCGCCGCGATCGGACAGCCGACGCCCATGCCGCAGGGCGTGCCCGTCTCGGCCCCGACCGGGGCTCGCGTGCAGCGCTTCGGCGACCTCGACCACTCGTGGCCGCCGCGGCGCTGATCGCCTCACCGATCCGTCCCTCGACCGCCGCGACCTGGTAGGCTTGGCCGGTTGCCGTGAATCGGCCGCGGAGAAAGAGCGCTCGTGCACTGGGCACGGGCACCGCGCTGCGAGGAGAGAGGGGTCTCACATGAGCCTGAACGCAGAGATCAAGAAGGCCATCATCGAGGAGTTCGCCACCCACGAGGGCGACACCGGGAGCCCCGAGGTGCAGGTCGCGATCCTGTCGCGCCGCATCAAGGACCTCACGGAGCACCTGAAGGAGCACAAGCACGACCACCACTCGCGTCGTGGCCTGCTGCTGCTCGTCGGTCAGCGTCGCCGTCTGCTCGGCTACCTCCAGGACGTCGACATCGAGCGCTACCGCTCGCTGATCGAGCGCCTGGGCCTGCGCCGATAAGCGCCTTCCACAGCGTTCCGGAAGGGCCGACCCTGCGGGGTCGGCCCTTCGTCGTTCCCGGGATCGCCCTTCCTGCTGTTTTCGCCTCGGTGCTGATAGCCTGGCCGAGGCCGCGCTCTGCGGCCATCGCGCGCCCCATCGCGCCCGCGCAGGGCTGGTCGTTGGTGGAGGGTGCCGAAGTCGCCTTCGACGCTCCCCACTGATGACCACTCCGCGCCGCGATCGGCGCACG
>JAPSIA010000160.1 GCA_031179215.1 Agrococcus sp. | reverse complement strand
GCGAGTTCGAGGCGCTGCAGCTCGAGTTCACGTGGATCAAGGAGTACGAGCCGCCGTTCAACGTGCAGTTCCGGGACGACAAGTCGTACCCGTACCTCGCGGTGACGATGGGCGACGACGTGCCGCGCGCGCTCATCACGCGCGACCGCGGCATCCGCGGCGCGCGCTACTTCGGCCCGTACACGAAGGTCTGGGCGATCCGCGAGACGCTCGACCTGCTGCTGAAGGCCTTCCCCATGCGCTCGTGCAGCCGAGCGGTCTACGACCGCGCCGAGCGCACCGGCAGGCCCTGCCTGCTCGGCGACATCGGCAAGTGCTCCGCGCCGTGCGTCGGCCGGGTCGGCCTCGACGAGCATCGCGCGGTCGCCCGCGACCTCGTCGCGTTCATGAACGGCGGCGACCAGGACTTCGTCGACCGCGTGCGCGAGGAGATGCAGCGCGCGAGCGCGAGGCTCGAGTTCGAGCGCGCGGCGCGCCTGCGCGACCAGCTCGGCGCGCTCGAGACCGTGCTCGAGCGCACGAGCGTCGTGCTCTCCGACCGGGTCGACGCCGACGTGTTCGGGCTCGTGCACGACGAGCTGAGCGCCGCGGTGCACCTGTTCGCGGTGCGGGGCGGACGCATCCGGGGCACGAAGTCGTGGGTCGTCGACACCGAGATGGACATGAGCGACGGCGAGCTCGCGACGCAGATCCTGCGCATCGCGTACGACGGCGGCGACCCGCCCGCGCGCGAGGTGCTGCTGCCCAAGCAGCCCGACCTCCCCGCGGAGGTGGAGACGTGGCTCACCGACCGTCGCGCCGACCACGGCCTCACGGGGCGCGTGGCGGTGCGGGTGCCCCAGCGGGGCGAGAAGCGGAAGCTCGCCGACTCCGCGACGATCAACGCGGCGCACGCGCTGCAGGTCGCGCGCACGAAGCGCACGAGCGACTACGTCACGCGCTCGCAGGCGCTCGCCGACCTGCAGGAGGCGCTCGGCATGCGCGAGGCGCCGCTGCGCATCGAGTGCTTCGACGTCTCGCACCTCGGCGGCACGGGCGTCGTGGCGTCGATGGTCGTCTTCGAGGACGGGCTGCCGCGCAAGGACCAGTACCGCAAGTTCTCGATCGCGCAGACGACCGACGACACCGACTCGATCCACCAGATCATCACCCGGCGCGCCCGCTACATCGTCGAGGGCGACCCGGAGGAGACCGGCACGCGCTTCGCGTACACCCCGCAGCTGCTGCTCGTCGACGGCGGCAGGCCTCAGGTGCAGGCCGCGAAGCGAGCGCTCGACGAGGCCGGGGTCCGCGGCGTCGCCCTCGCGGGGATCGCGAAGCGGCTCGAGGAGCTGTGGCTGCCCGACGAGGAGTTCCCGGTCATCCTGCCGCGCTCGAGCGAGGCGCTCTACCTCGTGCAGCGCTTGCGCGATGAGGCGCACCGCGTCGCGATCAGCTACCAGCGCAAGAAGCGCTCGAGCGCGATCGAGTCCGAGCTCAGCGGCATCCCGGGCCTCGGCCCCAACCGGGTGCGTGCCCTGCTCCGGCACTTCGGCTCCGCGAAGCGCGTGCGCGAGGCCGCGCCCGAGCAGCTCGCCGATGTGCCCGGCATCGGCATCGCGCTCGCCGGCGCGATCGCGAGCCGCCTCAGCGCCGATACGATGGAGGACCCAGCCGAGCGACAGGAACCGTGAGCGTGAACGCACGAGAGATCGTCATCATCACCGGCATGTCCGGTGCGGGTCGCACGACCGTCGCGAACGCGCTCGAGGACCTCGGCTGGTTCGTCGTCGACAACCTGCCGCCGAGCATGCTCCGCGCGCTCGTGCGCACGGCCGCGACGAGCGCCTCCACGGAGCCGAAGCTCGCGATCGTCGTCGACGTGCGCGGCGGCGTGCTGTTCGACGACGCGAAGCGCTTCGTCGAGATGCTGCGCGCCGAGCACTCGGTGCGCGTGCTGTTCCTCGAGGCGAGCGACGCCGAGCTCGTGCGCCGCTACGAGCAGGTGCGCAGGCCCCATCCGCTGCAGGGCGACGGCACGATCCTCGACGGCATCCGCATGGAGCGCTCGAGGCTCGAGCCGCTGCGCGGCATGGCCGACGACCTGCTCGACACGACGGGCCTCAACCCGCACCAGCTCACGACGCGCGTGGGGGAGCGGTTCGCGCCCGACGGCGAGCTCGAGGTCACCCTCACCGTCATGAGCTTCGGCTTCAAGTACGGCCTGCCGGTCGACGCCGACCTCATCGCCGACATGCGCTTCCTGCCGAACCCCTACTGGCTGCCGGAGCTGCGCGGCAGCGACGGCACCGATGCCGTCGTCGCCGACTACGTGCTGCAGCAGGAGGGCGCGGCGGAGTTCGTGGACCGCTACGTCGAGGCGCTGCAGCCCGTGCTCGCGGGCTTCGCGCGCGAGAACAAGCTGCACGCCGTGCTCGGCGTCGGCTGCACCGGTGGCAAGCACCGCTCCGTCGCCATGGCGGAGCACATCGCCAAGCGGCTCTCCGGCACCCCCGGGCTGCGCGTCGCGGTGAAGCACCGAGACCTGGGGCGCGAATGACGAGAGGAGCCGGCGTGGCATTGACCGACGACGTCAAGGAGGAGCTCGCGCGCGTGCGCGTGACCCGCCCGCAGACGAAGGCGGCCGAAGTCGCGACGCTGCTGCGATTCGCCGGCGGCCTGCACGTCATCTCCAACCGCGTCGCGGTCGAGAGCGAGCTCGACTCCGCCGCGGCCGCGCGCAGGCTCGCGAAGAGCATCCTCGAGCTGTACGGCGTGCGCGCCGAGATCGCGAAGATCTCCTCGACCTCCAATCGCGCGAGCGGGGCCTACCTCGTGCGCGTCATCGCCGAGGGCGAGACCCTCGCGCGCCAGACGGGGCTCATGGATGCACGGCGACGTCCCGTGCGCGGGCTCCCCAACAAGGTGACGACGGGCTCGCTCGAGGATCTCGCCGGCATCTGGCGCGGTGCGTTCCTCGCCCAGGGCACGCTCTCGGACCCTGGCCGCTCCGCGGCGCTCGAGGTCACGTGCCCCGGCAACGAGGCGGCCATGGCGCTCGTCGGCGCAGCCGGCAGGCTCGGCGTGCCCGCGAAGTCGCGCGAGGTGCGCGGCGCGCACCGCGTCGTGATCCGCGAGGGCGAGCCGATCTCGCGCATGCTCACGACCATGGGCGCCCACCAGACCGTGCAGGCGTGGGCCGAGCTGCGGCAGCGGCGCGAGGTGCGCGCGACCGCCAACCGGCTCGTGAACTTCGACGACGCGAACCTCCGCCGCAGCGCGCAGGCCGCCGTCGCCGCGTGCGCCCGCATCGAGCGCGCGCTCGAGATCCTGGGGCCCGAGGTGCCGGAGCACCTCGCCTACGCCGGCAGGCTCCGCCTCGAGCACCGCGACGCGAGCCTCGACGAGCTCGGCCACCTCGCCGCGCCCACCATGACGAAGGACGCCGTCGCCGGCCGCATCCGCCGCCTGCTCGCGATGGCGGACCGCGCCGCGCAGGATCGCGGCATCCCCGGCACCGAGGCGGCCGTGCCGGAGGACATCGACGTGTGACGCCCGCCTCCGGCTCACGCCTCGCGCACGGGGCCGGTGGCTAGGATCGAACTGACCAATCGGCGCGCACCGCGCGCAAGAGAGGAGAACCACGATGGCCGTCTACACCCTGCCCGACCTCCCCTACGACTACGCGGCGCTCGAGCCCCACATCTCCGC
>JAPSIA010000159.1 GCA_031179215.1 Agrococcus sp. | reverse complement strand
GGCCCGAGAGCGGAACCCGAGGATTCGCAGAAGATCGTGGCGGCACGAGCGCCATCGGGTTCAAGATGTGCGCATGAACGCGGCTCGACCCGTGATCCGCACGCCCGACCAGCGGCTCCGCGTCTTCGTCAGCTCGACGCTGCGCGAGCTCGCCGAGGAGCGCAGGGCCGCGCGCGCCGCGATCGAGCGCTTGCGGCTCGCGCCCGTCATGTTCGAGCTCGGCGCCAGGCCGCACCCGCCCCGCGCGCTCTACCGCTCCTACCTCTCGCAGAGCGACGTCTTCGTCGGCATCTACGGCGACAGCTACGGCTGGGTCGCGCCCGGCGAGGAGCTCTCGGGGCTCGAGGACGAGTACCGGCTCGCCCCGCCGGAGATGCCGAAGCTCATCTACATCCGCGCCTCCGAGCAGCGCGAACCGCGCCTCGAGGCCCTCATCGACCGCATCCGCGCCGACGACACGGCCGCCTACCTCCCGTTCTCGACCGCCGAGGAGCTCGAGGAGCAGGTCGCCAACGACCTCGCGACGCTGCTCGCCGAGCGGTTCGACGAGTCGCGCGCAGCGGGCGAGGGCGGTCCGGATGAGATCCCGCCGACGCCGGCGTCGCACCTGCCGGTGCCGTACACCTCCACGATCGGCCGGGAGCGCGAGCTCGCCGAGGTGCGGGCGCTGCTCGAGCGCGGCGATCGGCTCATCAGCCTCGTCGGCCCGGGCGGGATCGGCAAGAGCCGCCTCGCGGTCGAGGTCGCGCGCGCGACCGAGGACCTCTTCCCCGACGGCCGCTACTTCCTGCCGCTCGAGGGCGTGTTCGAGACGGGGCTCCTGCTGCCGACGATCGCCTACGTCCTCGGCATCCGCGACAACGGCGAGGCGGCCCTCGAGGAGCGCATCGCGCGCGCGCTCACGGATCGCCGCGTGCTGCTCGTGCTCGACAACTTCGAGCAGATCGTCGAGGCCGCGCCGCTGCTCGTGCGCCTCTTCTCGCTCGCCCCGACCGCGAGCTTCCTCGTCACGAGCCGCACGGTGCTGCGCGTGCGCGGCGAGCGCGTCTACGAGGTGCGCGCCCTCGCCGTGCCGGCGCCGCGGGCGGGCGGCACGGAGGCCGTCGCGCGCGCCGAGCGCTCGCCGGCGTGCCGGCTGTTCGTCGATCGCGCGCAGGCCGTCGACCCCGACTTCGCGCTCACCGAGGAGAACGCGCCCGCGATCGTCGACATCTGCCGACGGCTCGAGGGGCTGCCGCTCGCGATCGAGCTCGCCGCGGCGAAGGCGCGCGTGCTCACGCCGCAGGGCATCGCCGAGCGGCTCGAGCAGAGCCTGCCGCTGCTGACCGCGTCGGCGCGCGACGTGCCCGACCGGCACCGCACGATGCGGGCGACGATCGAGTGGAGCGTGAGCCTGCTCGAGGACGAGCATCGCGCGCTGCTCGAGGACCTCGGCGTCTTCGCTCGCCAGTTCACGCTCGAGGCGGTCGAGGCGCTCGGCCCCGGCCGGCCCTGGGACGGACGAGCGGTCGAGGGCGTCGCCGCGCTCGTCGACGCATCCCTCGTCAAGCGCGCCGACGTCAGCGGTCGCTCCGTGCTCTCGCTGCTGGCGGTGATGCGCGAGTACGCGCTCGGCAGGCTCAAGGAGCGCGGCGAGGCGGGGCGCATGCGCGCGGCGCACGCCGAGCACTACAGCGCGCTCGTCGAGCGCGTCGCACCCGGGCTGCGCGGGCCCGCCCAGGGCGAGGCGGTCGTGCAGCTCGGGCTCGAGCTCCCGAACCTGCGCGCGGCCGTGCGCCACCTCGTGCACATCGACCGCCTCGACGACGCGGGCGACTTCGCGTGGCGGCTGCTCGTCTACTGGTGGATCGCGGGCTTCTTCGGCGAGGTGCGCGTGTGGATGCTCGAGCTGCTCGAGAAGCAGCAGCCGATCACGCCGCACACGCGCGCGGTCGCGTGGTTCTTCGTGCTCTGGAGCGAGATGTGGCAGCGCCCCAACGAGCAAGTCGTCGCTGGCCTGGCGGAGTGCGTGCGGCTGTTCAGCGAGAGCGGCGACGAGGACGCCGCCGCCATGAGCCTCGCCGCGCGCGCGACGGCGCGGCTGCAGCTGCCGCTGCCGGAGCTCGACACCGCCGAGCGCGAGCTCGCCGACGCCGTCGAGCGGCTGCGCGCGCTCGACAACCGATGGGCCGAGGCGATCACCGAGGTCTCGCGCGGGCGCCTCGCGTGGCTGCGCGGGCTGACGGACGAGGCGCAGCAGCGCTTCGACCGCGCCACCGAGGTCGCGGAGGCGAGCGGCGACCTCTTCACGCTCTCCGTCGCCGGCAACCACCAGGCGCGGCTGCAGCTCGCTCGCGGCGAGGTCGACGCCGCCGAGGCCGGCTGCGTGCGCACGCTGCTCGTCTCGATCCGGCTGCACTTCGAGGAGGGCATCGCGTACGGCCTCGAGGGGCTCTGCGCCGTCGCGGCGGCGCGCGGCGACGGCGAGCGCGCGGGCGCGCTCTCGGCTGCCGCCGACGGCATCCGCCAGCGGATCGGCGTCTTCGACGTCGAGGCGTTCACGGTGCACACGCCGCAGCTCGACGCGATGCGGGCGACGCATCCCGACGCCGTCGCCGAGGGCGAGCGTCGAGGGGCGGAGCTCACCGTCGCCGAGGCGATCACGCTCGCACTGCCCGAGCACGAGCGCGAGCGGATCGCCCCGCTGCTCGCGCGCTGGTGAGGAGCGCCCGAGGCGATCGCGGCGGGGTCGAGCCTCGAGCGCGCGGGCCTACGCGACGAACGACTCCCGCAGCAGACTCGCGAGCGCGGGAGCGCCCTGCGCGAGCGCCGCGCGCTGCCGCGCCGCCCCGTTGCCCTCGGCGCGGATCCGCTCGACGACCGCCTGCACGCGCTCCTCGTCGCCCGTCGCGGCGAGCGCCGGCCGAGCCGCGTCGAGCATGCGGTCCACGACCACCCACGCGGGCGCGAGCGCGCCGGTCGTGGGATCGACGAGCTCGTCGTCGAGGGCGTGCCTCGCGGCATGCCAGACCGCGGCGTCGACGAGCTCGGGGAGCGCGCCCTCGGCCGAGTGCGGCAGCGCGCCAGCGGCGGCGACCTCGACGAGGGCGCGCGTCAGCAGCGCCGCCGCGACCGTCTCCTGCGCCGACAGCTGCGCGTCGAACACGCGCACCTCGATCGTCGGGTAGCGCTCGGCGAGCCGCATCATCCAAAAGATCGACGCGAGGTCGATCGTCGCGCCGATGCCGACGAGGGCGCGCACGCGGCGCTCGTAGTCGGCGGCATCGGCGAAGACGGGCGGCACCGACGCGGTCGTGAAGCGCCGGCCCACGACGGTGCGCCAGCTCGCGAAGCCCGTGTCGGCGCCCCCGAAGCACGGCGAGTTCGCGGTGAGCGCGATGAGCGGCGCGAGCCAGGGCCGCAGCGCGTTCATGACCGCGACGCCCTCGTCGCGGGACGCGATCGCGACGTGCACGTGCAGCGCCTGGATCTGGTGGTCGGGTCGGATCGCGCCGAGCTCGCTGTCGAAGCGCAGGTAGCGCTCGCCCTCGGCGGTGCTCGAGACGCCGCGCCCGTGGGACGTGCCGATGCTCGCCGGCACGAGCCCCCGCCGGGCGGCCGAGCGGCCGAGCGCCTGCCGGAACTCGCGCACGACGCGCGCCGCGCCATCCCCGTCCGTCAGCACGGGCGAGGAGAACTCCAGCTGCGCCCGCAGGTACTCGT
>JAPSIA010000158.1 GCA_031179215.1 Agrococcus sp. | reverse complement strand
CGACGGCATCGAGCTGCGCTGGAGCGCCGACGGCGCGCCGCGGTCGGAGCGCTTCGACGCCGTCGTGATGGCCGCGGGCTGGCCCGCCGATGTCGACGACCTCGGCCTCGAGCACGCCGGCGTCCGCACCGAGCGCTCATCGATCCCGGTCGACGAGTACTTCCGGAGCTCGGTGCCGCACATCTTCGCGATCGGGGATGCGAACGGGCGCGACATGCTCGTGCAGGCCGCGCAGTCGGAGGGCGAGGCGGCCGCCGAGAACGCCGTCGTCGGCGCGAACCGGCGCACGTCGCACCTCCTGCTGCCCGCCGGCGGGTTCACCGACCCCGACTACGCCGGCGTGGGGCTCACCGAGGAGCAGGCGCGCGCTCGGGATGCCCGCTGCATCGTCGCGACGGTCCGCTACGACGAGCTCGACCGTGCCGTCATCGACGGCCGCGACGTCGGCTTCCTCAAGCTCGTCGTCGATCGGCGGCGGACGCTGATCCTGGGTGCCCACGCCGTGGGCGAGAACGCCGTCGAGGTGATCCAATCGGTCACGACCGCCATGGCAGCGGGCGTCGACGTCGCGACGCTCGCGAGCGTGCGCTTCGCCTATCCGACGTACGCGGCGATCATCGGCCTCGCGGCGCGCGCGGCGCTCGCGGAGCCCGCGCCGGCGAGCTCGCTGCACTGAGCCGCAGCGGCAGCGAGGGCGCGAGCGGACGCCTGCGAGCCTCGCCCGTCCCAGCGAGCGCGCCATAGGCTGAAGCGCATGACGACTCTGCCCTCCGGCCTGCCGGTCGACGACTTCGACGACGCGATCCGCCCCCAGGACGACCTCTTCCTGCACGTGCACTCGAAGTGGCTCGAGCGCACCGAGATCCCCGACGACAAGGCGCGCTGGGGCTCCTTCGCCGTCCTCGCCGAGGCCGCGGAGGCAGCCGTGCGCGAGATCGTCATCGAGATGCAGGAGGCCGAGCCCGGCACCGACGCGCGGAAGGTCGGCGACCTGTACGCGTCGTTCCTCGACGAGGCCGCGGCGGACGCGAAGGGCATCGAGCCGATCCGGCCGCTGCTCGAGCGCGTCGACGCCGTGCGCGACATCGAGGGCCTCCTCGCCCTCGTCGGCGACCTCGAGGCGATCGGCGGGCCGACCTTCGCCGGCCAGTGGGTCGACACCGACCCCGGCGACCCCACCCGCTACCTCGTGCACCTGAACCAGGGCGGGCTCGGCATGCCCGACGAGTCGTACTACCGCGACGACGCCTTCGCCGACGTGCGGAGGGCCTACCTCGAGCACCTGCAGACGATGTTCGGCCACCTCGGCTCCGAGAGCGCCGAGTCGGAGGCCGCGGTCGTCTTCGCGCTCGAGACCGAGCTCGCCGGCCACCACTGGGATCGCGTGACGAGCCGCGACGACGAGAAGACCTACAACCTGCAGCGGCTCGTCGACGCCCACCCGCGCCTGCAGCCGTGGGTCGAGGCGATCCACGCGCCCGAGGGCGCCTTCGACGAGGCCGTCGTGCGCCAGCCGAGCTTCTTCGAGGGGCTCGCGGGCATGCTCGTCGCCGAGCGCCTCGACGAGTGGCGCTCGTGGCTGCGGATGGGCATCCTGCGCTCGTTCGCGAGCTACCTCACGACCGAGATCTCGCGCGACCAGTTCGCCTTCCACGGCACGGCGCTCACGGGCGCGCCCGTGCAGCGCGAGCGCTGGAAGCGCGGCGTCTCGCTCGTCGAGGGACTGCTGGGCGACGCGGTCGGCAGGATCTACGTCGAGCGGCACTTCCCGCCAGAGGCGAAGGCCGCGATGGACGACCTCATCGACCACCTCGTGGAGGCCTACCGCGCGTCGATCGCCGCGCTCGACTGGATGAGCGACGAGACGCGCGAGCGCGCCCTCGAGAAGCTCGACAAGTTCACGCCGAAGATCGGCTTCCCCAGCTCGTGGCGCGACTACGGCTCGCTCGAGCTCGGCGACGACCTCGTCGCCAACGTGCAGGCGGCGACGCGCTTCGAGCACGAGCGCGAGCTCGCCAAGATCGGCAAGCCCATCGACCGCGCCGAGTGGTTCATGAACCCGCAGACCGTCAACGCGTACTACAACCCTGGCTTCAACGAGATCGTCTTCCCCGCCGCGATCCTGCAGCACCCGTTCTTCGACGCGGGGCGGGATGCCGCGGCGAACTTCGGCGCGATCGGCGCGGTCATCGGGCACGAGATCGGGCACGGCTTCGACGACCAGGGCTCGAAGTACGACGGCGACGGCCGGCTCGTCGACTGGTGGACCGACGAGGACCGCGCGGCGTTCGAGGCGCGCACGAGCTCGCTCATCGCGCAGTACGACGCGCTCGAGCCGGCGGCCGCCCCCGGCCACAAGGTCAACGGCGCGCTCACGATCGGCGAGAACATCGGCGACCTCGGCGGCCTCGGCATCGCCTGGCGGGCCTACCTCCACTCGCTCGGCGGAGAGGAGGCGCCCCTGATCGACGGCCTGACGGGCGCGCAGCGGTTCTTCCTCTCGTGGGCGTACGCGTGGCAGATGAAGATCCGCCCCGAGGAGGCCGTGCGCCTCGTCTCGATCGACCCGCACTCCCCCAACGAGCACCGCACGAACCAGGTCGTGAAGAACCTCGACGCGTTCGTCGAGGCGTTCGACGTGCGCCCGGGAGACGCGCTCTGGCTCGACCCGGAGGCGCGCGTCACCATCTGGTGACGCCCCGCGCCGCCGGTCGCGAGGCGCTCCGATCGCGGCCGGCGGAAGGGATGGCTGACGACAACCTGGGAGCGCGCGCGGGGCGCGCGTGGGTATCGTTGGGGCGACCGGCCAGCGAGCGCTGGCAACCGAACGGCAGGAGCGAACATGCGCGGCAGGATCCTCTTCGTGATCGGACTCGGCGCGGGCTACGTGCTCGGGGCGAAGGCCGGGCGGCAGCGCTACGAGCAGATCGCGAGCGCGGCCGACAAGGTCTGGAACTCGCCGACGGTCTCGAAGCAGCGCCACGAGGTGCAGCACTTCGTCGAGGCGAAGGCGCCCAAGCTCGTCGAGCAGGCCGGCGGCGTCGCGACCGGGGCGTTCGACAAGGTCGCCAAGCGCACGGGCGCTCGCCGCGGCGGTCACGGCGCAGAGGTCGCGCGCCCAGAGGACGTCTGATGGCGCCTCGCAAGTCCCTCGGCGACCTGCTCGCCGACACCCCCAGGATGATCGTCGACCTCGCGAAGGCCGAGATCGATCACCTGAAGGCCGAGATCGCCGAGAAGGTGAAGGGCGTCGGCATCGGGGCCGCGCTGCTCGGGGCGGCCGGCTTCTTCGCGATCTTCCTGTTCGGCTGGCTCCTCGTCGCGGGCTTCGAGGGGCTCAACGTGGTCTTCCCGGCGTGGCTCTCCGCGCTGCTCGTGTCGGCGTTCCTGCTCGCGCTCGTCGCCGTCTTCGCGCTCCTCGGCCTCTCGTCGATCAAGAAGCACAAGGACTTCGGCGACCTCGAGGCCGTCGACAGCATCAAGGACGACGTGAACATGGTGCGCGGCCTCGGCCACGCCGCCGAGGGCACCGACCCCCTCGACGACCTCCCCACGCGCGTCGACACGAACGGAGTGCAGCGATGAGCGAGCAGCGCGAGATCGACCGCCAGCGCGAGATCGAGCGCAAGCGCGAGGAGCTGCGCCAGCACCTCAACGAGCTCGAGGATCGCGTCAACCCGAAGAAGCTCGCCGACCGCGCGGTCGGCAGGGC
>JAPSIA010000157.1 GCA_031179215.1 Agrococcus sp. | reverse complement strand
GGCGGGCAGTCCGGGCGAGCCCGCCGCGGCGGCCGGGTGGCGCGGCCGTGGATGCCGGAGCGGTGGTCGCTCAGCGGGGCCATGAGCGGATGGTGGGCGTATGCGGCCGCTGACGCGCCGGTCCTCCGGGCGGGCCGTCGCGGCGAGCCCGCCGCGGCGCCCGGGTGGCGCGGCGTGGGCGCCGGAGCGGTGGTCGCTGAGCGCGGCCATGAGCGGATGGTGGGCGCACGCGGCCGCTGCCGTGTCGATCCTCCGGGCCCACCGTCCTGGCCCACCGCCCGGGCAGCCGCAGGGTCCACCGCGCGGGCAGCCGCCCGGGCCACCGCGCGGGCAGCCGCACGGCCGCACGCGCGCGGTCGGGCGCTGGCTACGTGACCTCTCGGCCGCAGAGCTCGTCGAGGGTCGTGCCGAGCAGCACCGCGGCGCGCCGGTAGTGGCTGAGCATGCGCTCGCGCGTCTCGGCGTCGGGCATCGCGTCGAGTCGCCACCGCTGCGCGTTGTCGCGCAGGTCGGCGCGCTTCACGGTCGAGGCGAGCGGGTTCGCGCGGATGCGCTCCATCGTCGACTCGAGCGGCTCGTCGGGCCTCGCGGTGAGCGCGTCGACCGCCTCGACGACCGAGCGCGAGAAGCGCTCGCCGAGGAACTCCCGGGTCGTGATCGTGCCCCACTCGATGACGTCGTGCAGGATCGCGACCGCGCGCGCATCCTCGCCCTCGACGTCGAGCATGACGCGGATCGCGTGCGCGATGTACGGCTCGCCCTGCCGGTCGGTGCGGCCCTGGTATGCGCGGGCCGCGACGGTGATCGCGTGCGAGAGGTCGCCGTGCACCATGGATCGAGCGTATCGGGTGGCTTATCCTGAACGCATGTCACGTGTCGCCGACCCTGCCGAGCTCGCTCGACTGCTGCGGGGCACGTGGGCGATCCGCGCGACGACCTTCCCGTACTGGACGAACGCGGAGCGCAAGAACGCTCGCGTCACGTTCGAGCTCGTCAAGAGCTCGCCGCTGCAGCTGCGCGAGGTGTACGAGTACCACCGCCCCGACAAGGGCGACCGAGAGGTCATCGCCGAGGCGGCGTGGGCCGGCAGGCACTTCTCGTGGCGCATGCTCGGTCGCTCCCGGCTGCTCTCGAGCGCCTACGTCGTCTCGGACACGCCCGCGACGCCCGACATCGTCGCGATCCACTTCGGCAAGTCGGCGCTGCTGCGCCAGAGCGCCGTCTCGATCCTCGCCCGCCCGCACCTCGACCCCGACGACGTGCGCCGAGCCGTGGCGATCGACACGCACTCGTTCGAGCTCTCCGCCGAGGAGTTCTGGCGGCTGCAGTGGCTCGTGCCCTACACGCCCTCGCCGTCGGCCTCGAGCGACTCGCGCGCCTGACGGACGTCCTCGAGCAGGGCGCCGATGAGCACCCAGTGCACCGGGTGCGGCTCCGGCACGTCGATCGGCCGGGTGAGCATGGGCCCGTCGAGCGCGGGCAGCGTCGTCGTGCGGCCGTCCTCGAGGGCCTGCCGGTCGACGAGGGCGCGCACCGCGTTCGCGATCCGGCGCGCCTCGGTGCCGACGCGACGCACGGTCGGGTCCTCCGCGACGGATGCGTCGAGGCGGTCGGAGATCGACCTCGACATCCCGATGACGCGGTTGGCGAGCACGGTGAGCGTCAGCAGCAGCCGCTCGTCGCGCTCGAGCCGCTCGCGGAGCCGCCTCGTGCGCGGGTTGAGCTGCGTCGACTCCTCGAGGTCGGCCATCGCGGACCGGGCGGCCTGCACCCGCTCGCGGAGCGCCCGCGCCTCGTCGAGGAGCCCCGGGGTCGCCGCGCCTGCGGCGAGCGAGTCGGCGACGCGCGCATAGGCGTCGGCGATCGCGTGCGCGAGGTCGCGCATCGCGCGCTCGGCGGGCTCGTGGTGCACGGGAGGGACGACCACGAGGTTGATGAGCAGCGCGACGACCGCGCCGATGACCGTCTCCACGATGCGCTCGAAGCCGAACAGGGGGCCCGATCCCGCGCCGAGCGCGAGCAGGATCATCGCGCTGATGGGCAGCTGGTTCGCCGCCATCGGCGCGAGCCGCAGGAGGCGGGCGACGACGACCGCGAGCACCGTCACGGCGAGCACCATGAGCGCCCCCGTCGGCAGCACGAGGCTCGCGAGCCACGCGAGCACGACGCCGCCGAGCGTGCCGATCGAGCGCTCGAGGCCCTTGCCGACCGATTGGTTCACGCTCGGCGCGACGACGAGCAGCGCGGCGATCGCGGCGAAGATCGGCAGCTCGTACCCCAGCAGCAGCTGGCACGCGAACCACGAGGCGGCGATCGCGACGACGACCTTCAGCACCTGCAGCCAGGACGCCTGCTGCTCGGCCATGAGCCTCCGCAGCCACCGCATGCCTCCACGATACGCGTGCCCCGGCGCGTTCTCGGGGGAGCGGGTGTTGGATGGTGCCCATGCTCGACAACGCCGCCGCCGTGCTCATGCGGCTCCTCGCCGAGAGCGGGCGCGAGCTCGTGGACTTCGCCCAGAAGGATGTGGAGCCGGTCAACGAGGGCTTCATCGTCGGCTACTCGTGCGGCGTGCGCACGCGCGACGACGACATCGAGCGCGTGACCATCTACGTGAACACATCGCCGAGCGCCCCCGTCGACGAGCACACCGTCGAGCTCGCCGACGCCGCCGGACGGCGCCTGACCGCGTGGGTCTACCCGCAGGACCCGTCGCTGCCCTCGCTGCCCGCGGTCTCGTACCCCGAGGCCGCCGGGGTCGTGCTCGCGAAGTTCGGCATCGCCGCCGAGGGCGCGAGCCTGCGCATGGAGGCCTACCGCCCCGGCAAGCGCGCCGTGCTCCGCGTCGACACCGCGACCGACTCGTGGTTCGCCAAGGTCGTGCATCCCTCGCTCGCCGCGACGATCCACGAGCTGCACGAGCGCTTCCTCACCGCGGGCGTGCCGGTGCCGCGCTCGCTCGGGTTCTCCGAGGCGGGCCTCGTGCTGCTGGGCGAGCTGCCGGGCGTGCCGGCGATCGACGTCTTCGAGTCGATCGACCGCGCCCGCTTCGCCCGCGGCCTCGACGAGCTCACGCGCCACATCGCGGCCGTGCCGGTGCGCGTCGGCGCGCGGGAGTCGCTCGCGCGCCGCGTCGACTGGTACGCCGAGCGCATGGAGGAGACGGCGCCGGTGTTCGCGCGCCAGACGTCGCGGCTCGCCGGGCTCGTCCGCTCGCGCTACGAGGCGACCGAGCTGCCGCGGCCCGTCACGATCCACGGCGACCTGCACCTCGGCCAGATCTTCGTCGACGAGCAGGACCCCTCGCGCATCACGGGCATCCTCGACATCGACACCGCGGGGCTCGGCGATCCGGCCGACGATCGCGGCGCGCTCTACGGGCACGTCGTGGTCTCCTCGATCGAGCGAGCGCCGTCGCCCGCCTCGGCGGATGCGCTCGCCGCCTTCGCCGACGAGCTGCACGCGGGTTGGGCAGACGACGCGCGCGTTGCGGCGATCGCCGCGACGCACCTGCTGGGCCACGCGCTCGCCAACGCCGGTCGCGCCGACGACCGGGGCGCCGCATCGGCGCAGCAGCTGCTCGAGCGCGCCGAGGTGCTGCTGCGCTGAGCGTCGGCGTCACCGTCGGCGTCGGCTCGCGCCGACCCTCGCCGACCCTCGCCGGCTCGCGCCGCCCCTCGTGCTACTCGCCGAGCAGCGCGCGCACGCGGGGGACGACCTCGGTGCCGAAGAGCTCGATCGACCGCAGGTTGTCCTCGTGGCTCGTGCCGGAGTCGTACTTGAGG
>JAPSIA010000052.1 GCA_031179215.1 Agrococcus sp. | reverse complement strand
CGATCAGCGAGCGCAGCTGCTCGTACGTCGCCGAGCCGTGATCGCGGCGGCGCGCTCGATCGTCCATGCCGCTCAGTGTGCCACGAAAGGTACATCCGTGTACTTGCGTATCTGCATGCAGTTGTGCAAGCCTCCGGATGGGCCCGTGCGACGGAGCCCTGTCAACGCCACAAAGGAGTGAACGTGAAGAAGCACATGCACTGGAAGCTCAGCGCCATCGTGGGCGCGGCCGCGCTCGTGCTGACCGGATGCACGACGGCCGGGCAGCAGCCGAGCGGCAGCGAGGAGCCGGCGGGCTCGGCGGGAGCCGCGGCGGCCGAGAGCCTCGGTCGCATGGAGATCATCGCCCCCGCGAACCCGGGCTCCGGCTGGGACCAGACCGCGCGCGCCTTCAGCTCGGCGCTCGAGGCGAGCGAGCTCGCCGACTCCGTCACGGTCACGAACGTGCCGGGCGCCTCCGGCACGGTCGCGCTCGCGCAGGTCGCCGCGAACGAGGGCCGCGAGGGCGTGCTCATGGCATCGGGCCTCGCGATGATGAGCGGCGTCCTGACGAACGACACGGGCTTCACGCTCGACGACGTGACGCCGGTCGCGAGGCTCATCGGCGAGGCCGAGGTGATCGTCGTGCCCGCGGAGTCGGAGTTCCAGACCATCGACGACCTCCTCGCCGCGATCGCCGAGGACCCGGCGGGCGTGCCGATCGCCGGGGGCTCGGCAGGCAGCGCCGACCACGTCTTCCTCGGCCTGCTCGCCGAGGCCTACGACATCCAGCCGAGCGAGCTCAACTACGTGCCGTTCTCGGGCGGCGGCGAGGCGACGACGGCGCTGCTCGGCAACCAGGTGAGCGCCGGCATCTCGGGCATCGGCGAGTTCCGCGAGCAGATCGAGTCCGGCGAGCTGCGCGGGCTGCTGCTCTCGACCGCCGAGCCGGCCGAGGGGCTCGAGATCCCCACGGTCGCCGACATCGACCAGGCCGAGCTCGAGTTCGCCAACTGGCGCTCGATCATGGCTCCCGGCGGTCTCGACGACGAGCTCCGCGAGCAGTACGTGGATGTCGTGACCGAGGTCGCGGCCTCCGACGCGTGGGCCGAGCAGGTGGAGACCAACGGCTGGACCGACCTCTTCCTCGCGGGCGACGAGTTCGACGCGTGGCTCGACGAGGAGAACGCGCGCGTCGAGGGTGTGCTCTCCGAGCTCGGCCTCGTCATCGAGTGATGACCTCCTCGACCGCTCCCGGGCCGGGCACCGCGCACGCGGTGCCCGGCCCCGCCGGCCGCTCGGGAGGCGAGCGCGCGGCTCGGCGGCGCTGGCCCGAGCTCCTGCTCGCGCTCGGCGTCGTCGCCATCGGCGTCGTCACCATCCTCGACGGCGTCTCGCAGCCGGCCTCCACGTCGGCCTCGGGCCTCGGAGCCGGCCAGTTCCCGATCGTCGTCGGCACCCTCACGGTCGTGCTCGGCGTCCTGCTCGTCGTGCAGATCCTCCGCGGCAGGCTCGGCCACCCGGACGCCGCCGAGGGCGACGTCGACACGACGCGGCTGCGCTGGCGGCAGCTCGCGCTCGCGGCCGCCGCGCTCGTGCTGTTCGCGCTCACGGTCGACGTCCTCGGCTACCCCATCGCGGCCGCGCTCGCCTTCATCGGCGTCGCCGTCGCGACCGGCGCCAAGCGCTGGCTCCTCACGATCGCGATCGCCGTCGTGCTCTCGCTCGGCGTCTTCTACCTGTTCACCCTGCTGCTGCGCATCCCGCTGCCGGCAGGCATCCTCACGGGAGTGCTGTGATGGAAGGCCTCGAAGGGCTCCTCCACGGGTTCACGGTGGCCTTCACGCTGCAGAACCTGCTGTTCGCGCTGCTCGGCGCGTTCGTCGGCACGATGATCGGCGTGCTGCCGGGCATCGGCCCCGCGCTCACGATCGCGCTGCTGCTGCCGATGACCTACGGGATGCCGGTCGCGAGCGCGTTCATCCTGTTCGCCGGCATCTACTACGGCGCGATGTACGGCGGCTCGACCACGTCCATCCTGCTGAAGACGCCGGGGGAGTCGGGCTCGATCGTCGCCGCGATCGACGGCAACAAGATGGCGCGCGCCGGTCGCGGCGCCGCCGCCCTCGCGACCGCCGCGATCGGGTCGTTCATCGCCGGCACGATCGCGACCGTGCTCGTGGCGCTGTTCGCTCCCGGCATCGTCGACATCGCGGTGCAGCTCGGCGCGCGCGACTACTTCGCGCTCATGGTCGTCGCGTTCCTCACCGTGGGCGCCCTCGTCGGCGGATCCCCGCTGCGCGGGCTCACCTCGCTCGCGCTCGGCCTCACCCTCGGCCTCGTCGGCATCGACTTCCAATCGGGCCAGGACCGCCTGACCTTCGGGATGCCGCGCCTGCTCGACGGCATCGACACCGTCGTCCTCATCGTCGCGCTCTTCGCCATCGGCGAGGTGCTCTACGTCGTCGCGCACCAGACGTCGTCGAAGTACGCCGTCGAGTCGATCCGGGGCCAGGCATGGATGACCCGCAGCGACCTGCGCAGGTCCTGGAAGCCGTGGCTGCGCGGCACGGCGATCGGCTTCCCGCTCGGCGTCATCCCCGCCGGCGGCAGCGAGATCCCCACCTTCCTGTCGTACTCGCTCGAGAAGCGGCTCGCGAAGGGCGAGCGGAAGGCCGAGTTCGGCCAAGGCGCGATCGAGGGCGTCGCGGGACCGGAGGCGGCGAACAACGCGAACGCGGCGGGCACGATGGTGCCCCTGCTGACGCTCGGCATCCCGACCTCCGCGACGGCGGCGATCATCCTCGTCGCCTTCCAGCAGTACGGGCTCCAGCCGGGCCCGGCGCTGCTGTCGACCGAGGCCGACCTCGTGTGGGGCCTCATCGCGAGCCTCCTGATCGGCAACCTCATGCTGCTCGTGCTCAACCTGCCCTTCGTCGGGCTGTGGGTGAAGCTGCTGAAGATCCCCAAGCCCTACCTCTTCGCCGGCATCGCGATGTTCGCGCTGCTCGGCGCGTACGCGGTCAACGGATCCTCGTTCGACGTGCTGCTGCTGATCGTCTTCGGCGTCGTCGGCTACCTGCTGCGGCGATTCGGGTTCCCGATCGCCCCCGTCGTGGTCGGCGCGATCCTCGGCCCGCTCGCGGAGCTCCAGCTGCGGCGCGCGCTCGACATCTCGGCGGGCGACGCGACGACGCTCATCGCCTCGCCCTTCTCGATCGTGGTCTACGTCACGCTCGCCGTCGTCCTGACCCTGCCCGCCCTCATCCGCGCGCTGAACAAGCGCAAGCTCACGAGAACCACCATGCTGGAGACGGTGCCCGCCGACGCGCGGGACGCCGAGCACTCGCCAGCGACCCACAAGGAGACGCCATGATCACCCACGAGGTGCGAGCCCGGAAGTCCGCCGAGAACCTGCCGCGCGAGGAGCAGCTCGCCTGGAAGATCGCCCAGGTCGCCGTCGATCCGGTCGAGGTCGACGCCGATGTCGTCGAGATGATCGGCAACCGCGTCATCGACAACGCCGCGGTCGCGATCGCGAGCCTCAACCGCAAGCCGGTCGTCTCGGCGCGCGAGCAGGCGCAGCGGCACCCCTACCAGCCGGGCGCCGCCGTCTTCGGGATCGCCGACCGCGTGAGCCCCGAGTGGGCCGCGTGGGCGAACGGCGTCGCCGTGCGCGAGCTCGACTTCCACGACACCTTCCTCGCCGCCGACTACTCCCACCCGGGCGACAACATCCCGCCGATCCTCGCCGTCGCGCAGCACGTCGGCTGCGACGGGCGCGCCCTCGTGCGCGGCATCGCGACCGGCTACGAGATCCAGGTCGACCTCGTGCGGTCCATCAGCCTGCACAAGCACAAGATCGACCACGTCGCGCACCTCGGCCCCTCGGCGGCCGCGGGCATCGGCGCGCTCCTCGGCCTCGACGCGGAGACGATCTTCCAGGCGATCGGGCAGGCGCTGCACACGACGACCGCGACGCGGCAGTCGCGCAAGGGCGAGATCTCCACGTGGAAGGCGCACGCGCCCGCCTTCGCGGGCAAGATGGCCGTCGAGGCCGTCGACCGCGCGATGCGCGGGCAGACGAGCCCCGTGCCCATCTACGAGGGCGAGGACGGCGTGATCGCCTGGCTGCTCGACGGCTGGGAGGGCGTCTACCACGTGCCGCTGCCGGCGCAGGGCGAGCCCAAGCGCGGCATCCTCGACACCTATACGAAGGAGCACTCGGCCGAGTACCAGGCGCAGGCGTGGATCGACCTCGCCCGCAAGCTCTCGGCCGAGCGGCCGGAGCTGCGCGACCCGGCGAACGTCGCATCGATCGTGCTCCACACGAGCCACCACACCCACTCCGTGATCGGCTCGGGCGCGAACGACCCGCAGAAGTACGACCCGACCGCGAGCCGCGAGACGCTCGACCACTCGATCCCGTACATCGTCGCGGTCGCGCTGCAGGACGGCGGCTGGCACCACGTGGACTCCTACGCGCCGGAGCGCGCCTCGCGCCCCGACACGGTCGAGCTGTGGCAGAAGATCACGACCGTCGAGGATCCGGTGTGGACGGAGCGCTACCACGACCCGGACCCCGACAAGAAGGCCTTCGGCGGCCGCATCGTCATCACGACGACCGACGGTGAGACGATCGAGGACGAGATCTTCGTCGCGGATGCGCATCCGGCGGGCGCGCGCCCGTTCGGTCGCGCGGAGTACGTGCAGAAGCTGCGCACGCTCGCGCAGGGCATCGTCGAGACCGACGAGATCGACCGCTTCCTCGCGCTCGTCGAGCGCCTGCCGTCGCTCACCGTCGACGAGGTGCGGCAGCTGAACGTCGTCGGCCCCGAGGGGACGATCGACGTCGGCACGACGAAGGGGCTGTTCTAGTGCTCTCGAGCTCCGTCACCCCGAACGAGAAGCGCAAGGCGCTCCGCGCCGGATTGGCCACCGACACGATCCAGCGCTTCCCGGGCGCCTTCACACCGCTCACCGCCCCGCTCATCCAGGAGCTCGGCTTCGAGGGCGTCTACAGCTCGGGCGCCGTCATGGCGGCCGAGCTCGGGCTGCCCGACATCGGGCTCACGACGCTGAGCGAGGTCGCCGAGCGCGGCCGGCAGATCGCTCGCATGACCGACCTGCCGACGCTCATCGACGCCGACACGGGCTTCGGCGAGGCGATGAACGTCGCGCGCGCCGTGCACGAGCTCGAGGACGCGGGCGTCGCGGGCCTGCACCTCGAGGACCAGGTGAACCCGAAGCGCTGCGGTCACCTCGACGGGAAGGAGGTCGTCTCGCTCGACGCCGCCGTGCAGCGCATCGCCGCCGCCGTGCGCGCCCGCCGGGACGACGACCTCGTCATCATGGCGCGCACCGACATCCGCGGCGTCGCGGGGCTCGACGCCGCGAAGGACCGCGCCAAGGCCCTCGAGGCGGCGGGGGCCGACGCCATCTTCCCCGAGGCGATGGCGACGCTCGAGGAGTTCGAGGCGATCCGCTCGGCCGTCGACGTGCCGATCCTCGCCAACATGACCGAGTTCGGGAAGTCGGCGCTGTTCACCCACCAGCAGCTGCAGGACGTCGGCGTCGACATCGTGATCCACCCCGTGTCGCTCCTGCGCGTGGCGATGGGCGCGATCGAGCGCGAGCTCGGGCTGCTGGCCGAGGCGGGCACGCTCGAGCGCGCCGTCGAGCGGATGCAGACGCGCGCGCGGCTGTACGAGCTCAACGACTACGCCGCGTACAACGCCTTCGACGAGGGCGTGTTCAACTTCGAGGTGCCCGGGGGGCGCGCGCACGACTGACCCGCGGCGGGCGCCGCGCCCGCGCGACGTCGCTCGCGCCGCGGCGCCCGACCGCATGCCGGAGGCTGCCGTGGAATGCTGGAAGGGGCGCCGCGGCACGGCCGCGCGCGCCCGACACCATCGATCGCAGATCCCGGAGGTTCTGACCACGTGAGCGTGCTCTTCAGCCCTGTGCCCGTAGGCCCCGTCGAGGCCCGCAACCGCGCGTGGGTCTCGCCCATGTGCCAGTACTCGTGCGAGCAGCAGGACGGCATGCCGAACGCGTGGCACCACGAGCACCTCGCCTCGTTCGCGCGAGGAGGAGCGGGCCTCGTGATGACCGAGGCCGCCGCGGTCGCGCCCGAGGGCCGCATCTCGCCGCAGGACGTCGGCATCTGGAACGATGACCAGGCGGAGGCGTGGGCGCCGATCGCCGCGCGCATCCGCGCCCACGGCGCCGTGCCCGCGATGCAGCTCGCGCACGCGGGCCGCAAGGCATCGACCTACCGCCAGTGGTCGGGCTCGGGCTCGGTGCCCGCGAGCGAGGGCGGCTGGCAGAGCGTGGCCGCGGGGCCGGATGCGTTCGGTCGGTACGCGCCGCCGCGCGCGCTGACGAGCGACGAGGTCGCGCAGCTGCCCGAGCACTTCGCGGCCGCAGCGCGACGCGCCGTCGCGGCCGGGTTCGAGGTCGTCGAGGTGCACGCGGCGCACGGCTACCTGCTGCACCAGTTCCTCTCGCCGCTGTCGAACCCGCGCACCGACGAATGGGGCGCCGGCGCCGACGGCCTGCGCGTCGAGCTCCTGCGCCAGGTGGTCGCGGCCGTGCGCGCCGCGGTCCCGGAGACCGCCCTCATGGTGCGGCTGAGCGCGACCGACTGGGTGGACGGCGGCATCGACGTGGGCATGACGATCGAGCACGTGCGCGTCGCGATGGCAGCGGGCGCCGACTGGTTCGACATCTCCTCCGGCGGGCTCGACCCGCGCCAGGAGATCGCGCTGCGGCCCGGCTACCAGGTGCCCTTCGCACGCGCGGTGCGCGAGGCGACGGGCGCGCCCGTCAACGCGGTCGGCCTCATCGACGAGCCGTCGCTCGCGGAGCTCGCGCTCGTCGACGGCGCCGCCGACGCCGTCATGCTCGGGCGGCCGTGGCTGCGCAACCCGCACTGGGCGCTCGTGGCCGAGGCCGAGCTCGACGGCCGCGTCGACGGCTCGGTGTGGCCGCCGCAGTACACGCGGGCCCGGCGCGCCTAGGCGCCGCCGCCCGCGACTGCGCGCGGGCAGGTCGCGCTCGAGCGCTGCCGCGGCCGCTCCGCGGACCCCGGTCGAGCATGAGAGGCCTCTCACCCACCCCTCCTCCCCGCCTCACGACCGCCGTCGAGAGTGGTCACGACGAAGCGCACCGGTCCCACCGGCGCACAGCACGAGGAGGAACAGCATGAACACGAAGTGGATGGCCATCGGCACGGTCGGCGTCCTGGGTCTCGGCGCGATCGCCGCGAGCGCTGCGGGCGTCGCCAACGCCATGGAGCTGCGCGGCGCCGACGGCAGCGTCGTCGGCGCGACCCCGCTGCGCGGCGACGTGCTCGAGCGCGGCACCGTGCAGATCAAGGCGTCGGGCAACCACGCCTCTGTCGTCTCCGCCGCGTCGGCGACCGACGCGCCCTCGGCGACGGCCTCTGCGACGACGCCGGCGACGCCCGCGACGCCCGCCACGCCGGCATCGGCCCCGTCGGCCGTGACCGCTCCCGCCCCGCAGCGCCCGGCCCCCGCGCCGCAGCGGCCGGCGCCGGCTCCCGCGCCGGCTCCTGCACCCGCTCCGGCACCCGCGCCGGCACCTGCGCCCGCGCCGCAGCACTCGGCGCCGAGCGCCGCCTCGGCACCGGCGCCCGCGCCCTCCGCGCCCGACCCCGTCTCGGCGCAGAGCCCCGCCTCTCCGGTCTCGGCGCCGTCGGCCGCCTCGAACGACTGAACCGGGCACGCGAGACGCCCCGCCGCAGCGCGGCGGGGCGTCTCGTCGCGCACGGCCGGAGGTCGCGCCGGCCGTCACCGCTGGCACGGATCCCGTCCGAGCCGCATGCCGTACAGTCGCTCTCGACTGCTCAGCGCGGAGCGCAGCCGTCCGGCTCCCGATCGGTGCCGGGCCCGCCCGCGCGCCGGGGCAGGCCACCGAACAACGGGAGACGGGATGACGATCGATCTGAGCACCTACGCGCTGAGCGACGACGAGCTGGCGCTCGCGGAAGCCGTGCGCGACTTCGCCGACCGCGTGGTCGCACCCGCCTCGTACGAGGCCGACCGCACGAAGACCCTGCCGATGGACGTGGTCGCGCAGATGGGCGAGATGGGGCTGTTCGGCATCCCGTTCCCCGAGGAGCACGGCGGCCAGGGCGGCGACTACTTCGCGCTGTGCCTCGCGATCGAGGCGCTCGCGCGCGTCGACCAGTCGATCGCGATCACGCTCGAGGCGGGCGTGAGCCTCGGCGCCATGCCGATCTTCCGCTTCGGCAGCCCCGAGCAGCAGGAGGAGCTGCTGCCGCCGCTGCTCGCGGGCGAGGCGCTCGCGGGCTTCGGCCTCACGGAGCCCGAGGCAGGCTCGGATGCGGGCGCGACGCGCACGACCGCGCGGCTCGAGGGCGACGAGTGGGTCATCAACGGCTCGAAGCAGTTCATCACGAACTCCGGCACGCCCATCACGCGCTTCGTCACCGTCACCGCCGTGACGGGAGAGCAGGGCGGTCGCAAGGAGATCTCCACGATCATCGTGCCGACCGGCACGCCGGGCTTCACGGTGGAGCCCGGCTACGACAAGGTCGGCTGGCACGCCTCCGACACGCATCCGCTCACCTTCACCGACGCGCGCGTGCCCGCGACGAACCTGCTGGGGGAGCGCGGCCGCGGCTTCGCGGGCTTCCTGCACATCCTCGACGAGGGCCGCATCGCGATCGCGGCGCTCGCGACGGGCGCGGCCGAGGGCTGCCTCGAGGCCGCCGTCGACTACGCGCGCTCGCGCACCGTCTTCGGCGAGCCGCTCGCGACGCGCCAGAGCATCCAGTTCACGCTCGCGCGCATGCAGGCGCGCGTGCACGCGGCGCGGCTCGCGTGGCACCAGGCCGCGCGGCTGCGCGACGCCGGCAAGCCCTTCAAGACCGAGGCGGCGATCGCGAAGCTCACGGCGAGCGACGCCGCGATGGACAACGCGCGCGACGCGACGCAGGTCTTCGGCGGCAACGGCTTCATGAACGAGTACCCCGTCGCGCGGCACTACCGCGACTCGAAGATCCTCGAGATCGGCGAGGGCACGAGCGAGGTGCAGCTGCTCGTGATCGCGCGGGCGCTCGGCGTCGCCTGAGCACCCCCTCGACCCCGGAGCGACGGTCGCTCAGCGCCGACTCGACCGCGCATCGCAGCCATGCGAGCGCTGAGCGACCGATCCTCCGGGCACCCCGCGCGACTCCCTCGCCCGCCGCGCAGACTCGTTCGCCCGGCGAACGACTCACCCAGGATCGGTGCCCTAGAGTCGGACCGGCGTCCCCGTCCACCCGTTCATCGAGGAGCACCATGGCCGAGCCCGACATCAAGAAGGGTCTCGCTGGCGTCGTCGCCGACACCACCGAGATCTCGAAGGTCAACCCGGAGTCGAACTCGCTGCTCTACCGCGGCTACCCCGTCCAGGAGCTCGCGGCGACGCAGCCGTTCGAAGCCGTCGCGCACCTGCTGTGGCACGGCGAGCTGCCCACCGACGCCGAGCTCGCGGAGCTCCGCGCGAAGGAGCGCGGCCTGCGCGCGCTGCCCGCCAACGTCAAGACCGTCATGGATGCGCTCCCCGAGACCGCGCACCCCATGGACGTCGTGCGCACGGCCGTCTCGATCGTCGGCGCCAACGACCCCAGCGCCGACGACGCATCCGACGACCTCGAGAAGGCCTTCCGCCTCTTCGCGGTGCTGCCCGCGATCGTCAGCTACGAGCAGCGCCGCCGCAACGGCGAGCAGCTCGTCGAGCCGCGCGACGACCTCGACTACGCCGCGAACTTCCTCTGGATGTCGTTCGGCGAGGAGGCCCACCCGGTCGTCGTCGACGCCTTCAACCAGTCGATGATCCTGTACGCCGAGCACTCCTTCAACGCCTCGACGTTCACGGCGCGCGTCGTCACCTCGACGCTCGCCGACCTCTACTCCGCCGTGACCGCCGCGATCGGCGCGCTCAAGGGGCCGCTGCACGGCGGCGCCAACGAGGCCGTCATGGAGGTCTTCGAGGAGGTCGGCACCCCCGACCGAGCGGATGCGTGGATGCAGGCCGCGCTCGACGAGAAGCGCAAGATCATGGGCTTCGGCCACCGCGTGTACAAGAACGGCGACTCGCGCGTGCCGACGATGCGCGCGGCGCTCGAGCGCCTCGCCGAGCACTACGGGCGGCCCGAGATGCTCGAGATGTACCGGGCGCTCGAGCAGGCGATGGCCGAGCGCAAGCCCATCAAGCCCAACCTCGACTTCCCCTCGGGGCCCGCCTACGCGCTCATCGGCTTCGACGTGCCGATCTTCACGCCGCTGTTCGTCGCCGCGCGCGTGACAGGCTGGACGGCGCACATCATCGAGCAGCGCGCGAACAACGCGCTGATCCGACCGCTCTCGGCCTACAGCGGGCCGGCCGAGCGCCACATCGAGGGCATCGACGCATCCGACCTGCCCCAGGACACTTCGACCATCGAGGAGACCGCATGACCACCATCCCCACCCTGCAGCTGAACGACGGCCGCTCGATCCCCCAGCTGGGCTTCGGCGTCTTCAAGGTCGACCCGGCCGAGACCGAGCGCATCGTGACCGAGGCGTTCGAGGCCGGCTACCGGCACATCGACACCGCAGCGATCTACGGCAACGAGGAGGGCGTCGGGCGCGCGATCGCCGCGAGCGGCATCCCGCGCGACGAGCTCTTCATCACGACGAAGATCTGGAACGACCGGCGCGGCGCCGCCGAGGCGCGCGCGGCCATGGGCGAGAGCCTCGAGAAGCTCGGCCTCGACCACGTCGACCTCTACCTCATCCACTGGCCGACGCCCGCCAACGGCAGCCCGGTCGAGACGTGGGAGACGCTCGCCGAGCTGCGCTCGGAGGGGCTCACGACCTCGATCGGCGTCTCGAACTTCGACGAGCGCTACCTGCCCGAGATCCTCGAGACCGGCATCGTGCCGGCCGTCAACCAGATCGAGCTGCACCCGCAGTTCCAACAGCGCGCGGCGACCGAGCTCGCCGCCCAGCACTCGATCGCGATCGAGGCGTGGGGTCCGCTCGGGCAGGGCAAGGTCGACTACTCGTCGGGCGTCATCGGCGAGATCGCCGAGCGCCTCGGCGTCTCGTGGGCGCAGGTGACCCTCGCGTGGCACCTGGCCGCCGGTCGGATCGTCTTCCCGAAGTCGAACCGCCGCGAGCGCATGGACGAGAACCTCGCGGCCGCGCAGGTCGAGCTCACGGCCGACGACATCGCCGCGATCGACGCGCTCGACCAGGGCGCCGCGGGTCGCGTCTCGGCAGACCCTGCCGAGGTGAGCTGAGCGACCGAACGGGGCTGGGCGGCGCGCTTGCGCGTTCCGGCCCCACCGGCACGTGGACCCCTCCACGCCGCACGCACCCGTCCCGTCGGGTCCGTGCGGCGAGGAGGGGTCCTTCTGGTGTGCGCAGTCAATGCGAGCGCACACCACGACGGCCACGGCGAGTCGTCGCTCGCCGTGGCCGTCGTTGCGTGCGCGGAGCCGCGATCAGCGCCCGTCGCGACGGCTCGCGAGGCGCGCGAGCAAGCGGTGCTCCGTGTCCTCGCCCGGCGCGATCCCCTTGGGGATCCGCAGCAGGAACACGAGGCCCAGCACCCACCACAGGCCGAACAGCAGATACGACTGCGGAGCGATCGCCGCCGGCATGCCCGGGATGTAGAGGGTGAGCAGCGCGGCGGTCGTGACGATCGCGGCGATGCCGAGCGCCATGCCCGAGCGGCCAGTGCCGACGCGGAACGGGCGGTCCATCGCGGGCTCGCGACGACGCAGGATCACGAACACGACGGCGACGAGGAGGTACGCGATCACGATGCTCGGCGAGCCGGAGTCGACGAGCCAGCCGAGCATGCCCTGGCCGAAGAACGGAGCGATCGCAGAGATCGCGCCGACGAAGATGATGGCGTTGGCGGGCGTGCGGAAGCGCGGGTGCAGCTGGCCGAACCACGCGGGCAGCATGCCGGAGCGTCCCATCGCGTACATCAGGCGGGTCGCGCCGATGAGCAGGGCGATCCAGGAGGTCAGGATGCCCGCGATGCCGCCGGCGAGCAGCACGTTGGCCATGATGGGGCTTCCGAAGAGCGCGCCCATCGCGTCGGCCGTCGCGAGATCGGATGCCGCCAGCTCACCGACAGGCATCGACGAGGACGTGGTGAGGATGACGACGACGTACCACGCGGTCGCGATGAGCACGGCGACGACGATGAGCCGGCCGATCCTGCGAGGGCTGAGCTTCAGCTCCTCGGAGGCCTGGGGGATGACGTCGAAGCCGACGTAGAGGAACGGCACGACGATGAGCACCGTGGCGAGGCCGCCCGGGTTGGTGAAGAACGGCTCCATGTTGGCGGCCGAGCCGTTCGTCGTGGCGCCGAAGACGAGCATCGCCCCCACGGCGAGCAGGAAGAGCACGACGAAGGTCTGCACGAGACCCGCGATCTTGATCCCGATGATGTTGATGATCGTGATCGCGATCGCGGCGACCGTGCCGACGAGCGCCCAGACGAGGTAGACCTGCGAGTCGAAGATCGTCCAGAGGGGGATGGAGTTCACCTCCGGCACGATGTAGGCGATCGTGCGCGGCAGCGCCACCGCCTCGAAGGCGACGATGGCGATGTATCCGCCGGTGATCGCCCAGGAGCCGACGAACGCCCAGCGCGGCCCCATGCCGCGCATGAGGTAGTGATGCTCGCCGCCGGCCTTCGGCATCGCGGAGGTGAGCTCGGCGTAGACGAGCCCGACGAGGAGCATGATGAGGCCGCCGATCACCATCGCGATCACGGCCCCGAGCGTGCCGGCGTTCTCGATCCAGCCGCCGGTCAGCACGACCCAGCCGAAGCCGATCATCGAGCCGAAGCCGAGGGCGTACGCGTCGAGGGTGCCGAGCGTCTTCTTGAACTCGGGGTGCTGCGCAGTCTGCTGCATGGGAATCCTGTCCTCGGTCGGCGGCTCTCCGCCGTCTGCGGATACGGTACGGGTGCGCGAGCAACAGCGCAATCCGGGGGTTCCCGCTAGATCAGATAGGCTCGCCCTATGACACTCGCGCAGTTCCGCGCGTTCATCGCGGCCATGGAGCTCGGCACGCTCACGGCCGCGGCGAGCGAGCTCGACGTCTCGCAGGCCTCCGTCTCGGAGCTCGTGGGCCGCCTCGAGGCGGAGCTCGGGGTCGCGCTCTTCGTGCGCGGTGCTCGGAGGCTCGTCCCGACGGCCGCCGCGGAGCAGCTGCTGCCCTACGCGCGCCGCTCCCTCAGCGCAGCGGAGGACGCTGCCGCGGCGATGCGATCGCTCGCCTCGCTCGAGACGGGCGTCGCCACCTTCGGTGCGCTGCGCAACGCCAACTTCTACGGGCTCTCCGGTCTCGTGCACCGGTTCCATGCCGCCCATCCGGGCGTGCGCGTGCGCATGGTGGGACTCAACTCCCACTTCGTGGCGCAAGCGGTCGAGGCCGGAGAGCTCGAGGCAGGGCTCGTCGTGCTGCCGATCGCGAGCGAACGCCTGGAGATCGAGCCGCTCGTCGTCGACGAGGTGCGCTTCGCGACCGCGGGCGCTGCGCCGAGCGGAGGCGCCGCGACGCTCGACGACCTCCTCGCCGGGGACCTCATCCTCTACGACGCGCACAGCGG
Source organism: Agrococcus sp. (assembly GCA_031179215.1). Taxonomy (GTDB): domain Bacteria; phylum Actinomycetota; class Actinomycetes; order Actinomycetales; family Microbacteriaceae; genus Agrococcus. Next base: position 1,540 of record JAPSIA010000052.1, on the reverse strand, counting down.
GTGGAACGACCCGACGCGCCGGCAGCTGCTCGACCGGGCGCATGCCGCGGGCGTGCGCATCGAGCCGACGATCGAGGTCGAGCAGGTCGAGACCGCGCTCTCGCTCGTCGCCCAAGGCGTCGGGGTCACGCTCGTGAGCGGGTCGATCGAGCGCTCGGGGGCGCTGCCTGACGGCGTGCAGACGTATCCGTTCGCCGAGCCCTTCGAGGAGACGATCGCGCTCGTGACGCGACAGGGTGCGCCGGTCTCGCGGGCGACGAGCATCATCGCCGATCTGGCGAAGCGATCGATCCGCGCGGCCCACCGCTGAGGGCCGCGCGGATCCGCATCACGAGAGGCGGTCGAGCCGCATCGTCGCCGTGCGGCTGTGCGCCTCCATGCCCTCGGCGTCGGAGATCACCTGCACGGCGGGCGCCGCGAGGAGCGTGGCCTCGCGGGAGAGGCGCTGGAAGGTGAGCGGCTTGACGAACCGCGCGACGGAGAGCCCGGCGCTGTGCTTCGCGCCACCCGCGGTGGGCAGCGTGTGGTTCGTGCCAGCCATCCCCTTGTCGGAGTACGCGACTGTGCTCCACTCGCCGAGGAAGATCGAGCCGTAGTTGCGCAGCCGGTCGTGGTACCACGCGTCGTCGCTCGTCATGATCTCGAGGTGCTCCGGAGCGAGGTCGTCCATGAGCTCGACGGCCACCTCGGGTGTCGCAGCGACGGTGACGCTTCCGAAGTCGCGCCAGGCGGGACCCGCGATGTCGCGCGTCGAGAGCGTCGCGAGCTGGGCGTCGATCTCGGCGAGGACGGCGCGACCGAGCGCCTCGGAGGTCGTGATGAGCGCGGCAGGGGAGGTCGGGCCGTGCTCGGCCTGGCCGAGGAGGTCTGCGGCGACGAGCGCAGGATCGCCGGTCTCGTCTGCGATGACGGCGACCTCGGAGGGGCCGGCTGGGAGATCGATCGCGACGCGACCGTAGAGCTGGCGCTTCGCCTCGGCGACGTAGGCGTTGCCTGCGCCGACGAGCATGTCGGCCGGGTCGCCGTCGACGAGCCCGAACGCGAGCGCGGCGAGCGCCTGCACGCCGCCCAGCACGAGCACGCGGTCGACGCCGGAGCAGTGCGCGGCGTAGAGCACCGCGTCGTTGGGGCTGCCGCCGGGCTGCGGCGGAGTCGCGGCCGTCACGGTCGGCACGCCGGCCTCCTTCGCCGTGCCGACGGACATGAAGGCGCTCGCGGTGAGGGGGAACCGACCAGCGGGCAGATAGGCGCCGACGTGGCCGACGGGGATGTAGCGGACGCCGCACACGATGCCGGGCGCGGTCTCGAGCTCGAAGTCCTGCAGGCGGCGCCGCGACTCCGCGGCGAAGCTCCTCGTCCGCTCCGCCCCCAGCTCGATGGCGGATCGGAGCGGCGCCGGGAGTCGGTCGCCGCTGCTCGCGAGGTGCCCGGGGGAGACCTCGAGCTCGCCGGTGTAGCGGTCGAGCCGCTCGGCGTACTCGCGCACGGCATCGAGGCCACGACGCTCGATCTCGAGCAGCATCTCGGAGACCGTCGCCGC
>JAPSIA010000051.1 GCA_031179215.1 Agrococcus sp. | reverse complement strand
CGGCCGCGAGGGCGCGGCGCACCTGGCCGGCGATCTCGCCCTCGCCGACGACGACCGACTCGAGGCCCGCCGCGACGGAGAAGAGGTGCTCGGCGGCGCGCGCCTCGGTGAGCGGCTCGAGCGCCTCGGGACGGTGGAGGCCGAGCGCGTCGGCAGCGGCGCTCTGCGCGATGCCGGCCGCCTCCTGCTCGTCCTTGTCGGTCTCGACGTCGAGGTAGACCTCGAAGCGGTTGCACGTCGAGACCACGACCGCGCCCTCCACCGAGGGGTGCGCGACGAAGGCGGCGGGGAGCTGCCCGGCGTCAGCCGTCGACAGTGCCTCGAGGGCGGTGAAGTCGGCGTTCTTGTGGCTCGCCGTGAGGCAGATCAGCACCCCTCCATCCTAGCGGATGGGGGACACATATCAGACTGCTCATCGGAGGCGGATGCCGCCGACGCGCACGAGCACGGGCGGTCACGCCCACAGGGCGACGAGGAGCGCCGCGACGGCGAGGACGACGCACGCGGGTGTCATCGCGGCGCGCTCTGCCGGGCTGCGCGAGATGCCGTTCATCAGCACCCCGACCGCGAAGTACGCCACGAGCACCCAGGTCGCGACCTCGACGAAAGGCGTCGCGCCGCCGGGCAGCACGCCCGCGCGGCTGAGCAGCACCGCGGCGAACGCCGCGTAGAGCACGATCGAGACCGCGCTGCCGATGCGCAGCGCGCGCGGCAGCACGCGGTGCTGGCCGCCCCAGACGAGCCTGCCGACGGGGCGACCGGCTGCCGCGAGCACCTGCACGACCGCGATCGCCGCGAGCACGAGCGTCGCGACGAGCGCGGCGACGGCGCTCATCGCTCGGCCTCCGCGTCGGCGAGCTCCGACGCCCAGGCGCGAGCGAGCGCGAGCGAGCGCTGCCCGTACTCGAGCGTCGCGAGCTGGAAGCGCAGCACGGGATCGCTCGAGCGCTCCGGCGCGGAGGCAGTCGGCACGGCGTCGGCGAGCGCGCGGAGCGCCTCGTCCTCGACGTCGATCCGAGCGCGGATGCCGTCGATGACGCGCGCTCGATCCTCGGGGTCCTCCAACCGGCCGAGGAGGAAGACGCGAGCGAGCATCGCGGTCTCGAGCTCCGAGCCCGAGAGCGGCCCGAGCATCCAGTGCCTCCATGCCTCGCGGCCGGCGGGCGTGATGCGGTACGGCTTCCGGCCGCGGCCCGCGGCGGCCGGCTCCTCGATGACCACGCGGCCCTCGGCGAGCAGCTGCCGGAGCGAGCGCTGGATGCTTCCCGCGCTCGCGCTGTAGAAGAGCGACACGACGCGCTCGAAGTGGCGCTGGATGTCGTAGAGCGACAGCGGGCCTGCCAGCAGCAGCCCCAGGATCACGAATTGCACGGTGCCTCCTCAATGTACCTATTAGGTATATCACACTCGCTGTGGGTTGAGCCATCGGGGCCGCGCCGCGACGTCGAGACGAGGCGCGCTTCACCGGCAACTCCTAGCGAACCGGCGGGAAGCGGGGCCCGTCCCCACCGAGGAAGGTGGGATGATGGTCGCGATGCCCGCGCTCGCTCCAGACCACCCGCTCAACGGCCGCACCGGCCGCTCCCCGCTCGTGCGCGCCTACCGGGGCGACCGCCCCGAGGTGACGCCCGTGTGGTTCATGCGGCAAGCGGGCCGCTCGCTCCCGGAGTACCGCGAGCTGCGCGCGCGCACCGACGGCCCGGCGCGCGACATGATCGACACGTGCCTCGAGCCCGAGCTCGCGAGCGAGATCACGCTCCAGCCCGTGCGCCGGCACGGCGTCGACGCGGCCATCTTCTTCAGCGACATCATGGTGCCGCTGCGGCTCGTCGGCGTCGACGTGCGCATCGAGCCGGGTGTGGGTCCCGTCGTGCGCGAGCCCATCCGCACGCCCGACGACGTCGAGCGCCTCGTCGCCCTCGACCCCGCGACGCTCGACGCGGCGCTCGAGCCCGTCCGCGAGGGCGTGCGCCGCACCGTCGCCGGCCTCGCAGAGCTCGGCGACGGCACCACGCCGCTGATCGGCTTCGCCGGCGCGCCCTTCACGCTCGCCGCCTACCTCGTCGCCGGGCGGCCCTCCAAGGATCACCTCGAGGCGCGCACGCTCATGCGCTCGCACCCCGAGGCGTGGGATCGCCTCACGCGCTGGGCCGCGGAGGTCACGGGCCGCTTCCTGCGCGCGCAGGTCGAGGAGGGCGCGAGCGCGGCCCAGCTGTTCGACTCGTGGGCGGGCTCGCTCCCGCTCGAGCAGTACCGCGAGCACGTCGCGCCGGCCTCGCGCCTCGCGCTCGACCACGTGCGCGACCTCGACGACGCGACCGGCACCCGCGTGCCGCTCGTGCACTTCGGGGTCGGGGCGGGCGAGCTCTACGGCGCGATGGACCTCGACGTCGACGCGATCGGCGTCGACTGGCGCGTGCCGCTCGACATCGCGCTCGAGCGGATCGGCGCCGACGTGACCGTGCAGGGCAACCTCGACCCGGCCGTGCTCGGCGCGCCGTGGGAGATCGTCCTCGCGGCGATCGACCACGTCATGCTCGCCGGCTCGGTCGCCCGCGCGCACGTGTTCAACCTCGGCCACGGCGTGCCGCCCACCGCAGACCCCGAGGTGCTGACGCGCATCGTGCAGGCGGTGCACGCGCGGTGACCGACTCCACCGCGCGCGGCGGCGAGGCGCCCGCGGCGCAGCCGCGCACGCTGCCGGATGCGTCGACGCCGGGCAGTGCGCCGGCCTTCGACACGATCGTCGCGGGCGGCGGGATCGCGGGCCTCACGGTCGCGCACGACCTCGCCGCGCGCGGCTACCGCGTGCTCGTGCTCGAGGCGGCCGATCGCCTCGGGGGCACCGCGGCGGCGCTCGAGCTCGACGGGCTCGCGCTCGACGCGGGCGCCGAGTCGTTCGCCGTGCGCGGCGGCGCGGTGGCGGAGCTCGCGCGCGAGCTGGGCCTCGGCGACGCGATCGTCGACCCGAACCCCGCGGGCGCGTGGCTGCTGCTGCCCGCCGACGGCGGCGCGCACCGCGCCGTGCCGCTGCCCAAGCGCACGCTCCTCGGCATCCCCTCGACCCCGCTCGCGCAGGATGTGATCGACGCCCTCGGCTGGCGCGGCGCGCTGCGCGCGCACCTCGATCGCCTCATGCCCGTGCTGCGCATCGGCACCGACGACGCGCTCGGGCCGCTCGTGCGGCGACGCATGGGTCGCCGCGTGCTCGATCGGCTCGTCGCGCCGCTCGCGGGCGGCGTCTACTCGGCCGATCCCGAGCTGCTCGACATCGCGACCGTCGCGCCCGGCCTCAACGGCGGCATCACGCGCACGGGCTCGCTCTCGGGCGGCGTCGCGTTCGTGCTCGAGGAGCGCGCGGCGGCCGCCGGCGCGGCCGACACCAAGCCCGGCAGCGCCGTCCAGGGTGTGCGCGGCGGCATCCACCGCATCGTCGACGCGCTCGCGGAGCGCGCGCAGGAGCACCGCGCCCAGCTGCGCACGGGCGTGCGCGTCGAGGCCGTCGCGAAGACCGGCAGCGGCTGGCTCGTGACGACGGATGCCGGAGCGCACTCCGCCTCCTCGCTCGTGCTCGCGCTCCCCGAGCACGAGTCGCGGCGGCTCCTCGACGGGCTCGGCGTGAGCGCACCGTCCGAGGAGGGCCGAGCGGCCGACGCACGCGCGCCGCACGCGGCTCGCGACCGCGCCGACGGCGTCACCGTCGAGCTCGTCACGCTCGTCTTCCCTCCAGGCGCCATCGCGGGCGAGCCGCGCGGCACGGGCGTGCTCGTCGCCGCCGACGCGACCGGTGTGCGCGCGAAGGCGATGACGCACGCGACGGCGAAGTGGCCGTGGCTGCGCGAGGCGGCGCAGGGGCGCGAGATCGTGCGGCTCTCGTACGGCAGCGGCACGGCCGCGCCCGCGACCGCCGAGCTCGACGACGCCGCCGCGGCGGCCATCGCGCTCGAGGACGCGCGAGCGATCTTCGGCACCGCGCTCCCCGAACCGGTCGCGAGCGCTCGCGTGCGGTGGCGGCAGGGACAGCCCTCGAGCGTCGTCGGCGCGCGCGAGCGCCAGCAGGCGCTGCGCGAGGCCGCGGCCGCCCACGAGCACCTGCTCGTCGTCGGCGCGGCCGTCGCGGGCACGGGTCTCGCGCAGGTCGTGCCCGACGCGCGCAGGGCCGCGCTCGAGATCCGCCGCGAGCGCTTCGCGGTGCCCGGCGCGCCCTGGACGGAAGACATCGCGGTCGACGATGACGTCGAGCCGCCCGTGCGAGCGCCGGAGGGGCACGAGCCCACGGCGGCGCCGGGCGATCCCGCCCACGCGATCGAGGGCCGCAGCGCGGCCGACCACGAGCGAGGAGAGGCATGAGCGAGACGACACCGCAGCCGGCGACCGACGAGCCGGGCGACGGCTTCACGATCTGGGCCGTGTTCCAGCGCGGCACGGCCGCGCAGGAGGGGCGCCCGCCGCTCGTCGAGGTCCTGGCGGAGCTCGAGGCCGAGGGCGTCGTCACGCGCGGCCTCTACGACGTCTCCGGCATGCGCGCCGACGCCGACGTGCTCGTGTGGATGCACGGCGCCGCCGGCGCCGCGACGCCGCCGGAGGCGCTCCAGGCCGCCGTGCGCCGCGTGCGCCGCTCGCGAGAGCTCGCGGGCGCCCGGCAGGTGTGGGGCGCGATGGGCGTGCACCGCGACGCCGAGTTCAACAAGCGCCACGTGCCCGGCTTCCTGCGCGGCATCGAGCCGAAGCGCTGGGTGAGCGTCTATCCCTTCAACCGCTCGTACGACTGGTACCTGCTGCCGGCCGAGGAGCGCAGCCGCATGCTCGCCGAGCACGGCCGCGCGGGTGCCGCCTACCGCGGCGTCATCGCCAACACGGTCGCGGCGTTCGCGCTCGGCGACTACGAGTGGATCCTGCCGCTCGAGTCCGACGAGCTCACCGAGCTCGTCGACATGATGCGCGAGCTGCGGGCCGTGGATGCGCGCCTGCACGTGCGCGATGAGATCCCGTTCTTCACCGGGCGCCGCATCGGCGCCGACGAGCTCGAGGAGGTGCTCGCATGAGCGAGACCATCGACCAGGCCGCGCAGGCGGCACCGGCTGGCGGATGCTGCGGCGGCGGGTGCTGCGGCGGCGTGCAGGCGCAGCCCCAGCAGCAGCAGGCGCAGGCCGAGCAGGCCGCGCGCCGCGAGACGAAGGCGCCCGCCGCGACGGGCGTGCACCTCGAGCCCGGCGCTGCCGTGCCGAGCGCGACGCCCGCCGCGCAGGCCGGCCCCGAGCACGTCGAGGAGCCCGTCGCCTACGACGGCATCCTGCTGTCCGGCTTCGGCGGACCGGAGGGGCAGGAGGACGTGCTGCCCTTCCTCCGCAACGTCACGCGCGGCCGCGGCATCCCCGACGAGCGCCTCGAGGAGGTCGCGACGCACTACCGCCACTTCGGCGGTGTGAGCCCGATCAACGACCAGAACCGCGAGCTCAAGGCCGCGCTCGAGGGCGCGCTCGCCGCCGCCGGCATCGACCTGCCCGTCTACTGGGGCAACCGCAACTGGGCGCCCTACCTCGACGAGGCGCTGCAGCAGGCCGCCGACGCGGGCGCGACGCGCCTCATCGCGATCCCGACCTCGGCCTACTCCTCCTACTCCTCGTGCCGCCAGTACCGCGAGGACTGGGCGGACGCGCTCGAGGCGACGGGGCTGCAGGCCTCGATGCAGATCGACAAGGTGCGGCAGTTCTTCAACCACCCGGGCTTCCTCGCGCCCTTCGTCGACGGCGTCCGCGCGAGCATCGCCGAGGCGCGCGAGGCCGGATTCGGCGACGCCGAGATCGAGGTGCTCTTCGCGACGCACTCGATCCCCACCGCCGACGCCGACCGGTCGGGCGCGCCCGACCTGCACGAGTGGGGTCCCGGCGGGGGCTACGAGGCGCAGCACCTCGCCGCCGCCGAGTGGGTCATGGGCGAGGCGGCGCCGGGCGTGGCGTGGCAGCTCGTCTACCAGTCGCGCTCCGGCCCTGCCTCGCAGCCGTGGCTCGAGCCCGACATCAACGACGCGATCGAGGCGCTGGAGGGCCGCAAGGCCGTCGTCATCGTGCCGCTCGGCTTCGTGAGCGACCACATGGAGGTCATGTGGGACCTCGACGAGGAGGCCATCGAGACGGCGACCGAGGCTGGGCTGTGGGCGCGGCGCGCGCCGACGCCCGGCGTCGACCCGCAGTACGTCGGGGCGCTCGTCGACCTCCTGCAGGAGCGGCTCGAGGGGCGACCGGTGGCCGAGCGCAAGGCCGTCACGTCGATCCCCGCCTGGTACGACGTGTGCCGGCCCGGCTGCTGCGAGAACCCGCGGCTCGGGTTCCGGCCCGCGATCGCGGGGCTCCAGCCGTGAGCGCCCTGCGCGTCGGCACGCGCGGCTCGGCGCTCGCGATGGCGCAGTGCTCGGCGCTCGCCGCGCGCTTCGACGCCGAGGTCGAGCTCGTGCCGATCACGACGCAGGGCGACACGGACCGCTCGTCGCTCGCGCAGCTCGGCGGCTCGGGCGTGTTCGTCTCGGCGTTGCGCGACGCGCTGCTCGAGGGCCGCGTCGACGTGGCCGTGCACTCGATGAAGGACCTGCCGACGAAGCCCGCGGCGGGCATCGAGCTCGCGGCGGTCACGAAGCGCGAGGATCCGCGCGATGCGCTCGTCGCGCGCGACGGCCTCGCCTTCGCCGACCTGCCCGAGGGCGCGAGGGTCGGCACGGGCTCGCCGCGCCGCGCGGCGCAGCTGCGGCTCGCCCGGCCCGACCTCGAGGTCGTCGACATCCGCGGCAACGTGCCCACGCGCATCGCGCGCGCGCTCGGCGACGCCGAGTCGGGTCGCGCCGCCGACCTCGACGCGGTCGTGCTCGCGCTCGCGGGGCTCAAGCGCCTCGGCCTCGAGTCGCAGGCGACCGACATCCTCGAGCTCGTCGACTTCCCGACCGCGCCGGCGCAAGGCGCGCTCGCGGTCGAGATCCGCGCCGACGACGCGGTCGCCCGAGCGGCGGTCGCGCGCACCGACCACGCCTCGACGCGCGCGTCGGTCGATGCCGAGCGGCGCGTGCTCGCGGGGCTCGAGGCCGGTTGCGCAGCCCCCGTCGCCGCGCACGCCGAGGTCGCCGACGGCATGCTCTTCCTCACCGCGAGCGCCTACGCGACCGACGGGTCGCGGCGCTTGAGCGCATCCCACGCGTACACGCTCGACTCGACCAAGCCCGCCGAGCTCGCCGACGCGGCGCGCGACGTCGCCGAGCGCGCCGTCGCGGAGCTCATGGAGGCCGGGGCGGCAGCCCTCATCGCGTGAGCGAGCGCGTGCTGCGGCGGGCCGGCGCGGCCGCGGATGGTTGGATGCTGCACATGCGACCAGCGACAGGAGCGGCATGCGCGTCCTGATCCCGCGCGGCGGCACCTGGGGCGATGACGTCGCCCGGCGCGTCGCCGACGCCGGCCTCGAGCCGCTCGTGCTGCCGCTCGTGCGCATCGAGCCCGCCGAGGATCAGCAGCAGCTGCAGTCGATGCTCCGCCAGCTCGCCGACGGCCGCTTCGACTGGGTCGTCGTCACGAGCCAGTCGACGGTGCGCGTGCTGCCGCGCGTGCCCGCCTCCACCTCGGTCGCCGCCGTGGGCGGAGTGACCGCGGCGGCGCTGCGCGAGCGCGGCGTGCCCGTCGCGTTCATCCCGACGCGGCAGTCGGCGGCCGGGCTCGTCGACGAGTGGCCCATCCGCTCGGGGCGGGTGCTGTGGCCCCGCGCGCTCGACGCGAGGCCGACGATCGCCGTGGGCCTCCGGCAGCACGGCATGCAGGTGAGCGAGGTCGTCGCCTATCGCACGATGCCCGTCTTCGGCTCGGCCGACGAGCTCGAGGCGGCGGTCGCGTCGAGCGCGGCCGGCGATGCGCCCGGGATCGACGCGGCGCTCGTGACCTCGGGCTCGGTCGCGAAGCAGGTCGCGCGGCTCGGGCTCGCGGCCTCGGCACGCATCGTCGCGATCGGCGAGCAGACGGCCGAGGACTGCCGCCGCAGCGGCCTGGAGGTCGCGGCGGTCGCCACGCAGCCGAGCGCCGAGGCGCTCGTCGCCGCGCTCGTCGTCGCCGCCCGCCGCTGACGCCCTCGCGGCGCTGCCGAGGGCCGCGTCGCTCAGGCGCTGCGCTCGGCGAGGTCGAAGTCCTCCTCGACGAGGGCGCCGTTGACCGCCCCGCCCGCGACCGCGCCCTCCGAGATCGCCGTGGGCAGGTTCGCCACGGGGTGCACGACGTTGCCGACCGCCCAGACGCGATCGTGCGCGGTCCTCCCGGTCGCGTCGACCTCCAGGAGCGAGCCCAGCCCCGCGGGGTGCTCCATGCGCCGCAGGTCGAGGGATCGGAGGAAGGCATCCTGTGGGCGCGGCGCCGGCTCGGTGAAGACCGCGTCGACCTCGGTCACCCGGCCGTCCGCGGTGCGCACGCCGCGCACGCTCGGGCCGTCGCCGACGACCTCGAGGACCTCGGCGGGCACGACGCCGATGCCGCGCGCCCGCAATCGCTCCAGGTGCGCGGGGTCGACGTCGCCGATCGCGGCCGAGAAGAGCACGACGCGATCGCTCCACTGCCGCACGAGCCGCGCCTGGTGCAGCGCCATGGGGGAGATCGCGAGCACACCGAGCCGCTGGTCGCGCACCTCCCAGCCATGGCAGTACGGGCAGTGCAGCACGCCCGTGCCCCAGCGCTCGGCGACGCCCGGCACGTCGGGGAGGTCGTCGGCGATCCCCGTCGCCACCACGAGCGCGCGCGCTCGCTCGATCGCGCCGCCCGCGACACGCACCTCGAGCCCGTCCTCCGCGTCCCGCACGTCCTCCACCGTGCCCTCGAGGCGCTCCACGCCGTACGCGGCAGCCTCCGCGCGGCCTCGCCGCAGCAGCTCGGCCGGCGCCGCGCCCTCGCTGCCGAGCACCCCGTGCATGTGCTCGGCGAACCGGTTGCGCGGGGCGCCGGCATCGATCACGAGCACGCGGCGCCGAGCCCGGCCGAGCAGCAGGGCGGCGGAGAGGCCGGCCGCGCCGCCCCCGACGACGATGGCGTCCCAGCGGGACGAGGAGCGCGGAGCCATGCCTCCAGTCCACCCGCCTCGCGCGGCGGCGCGCCAGGGCGCAGGCGCGATCCCTGCCGCCGAGGGCGCGCCGGATGCGAGCCGCGCTCGCCCGGCGCCCTCGGCGCCACCGCGAGGCAGCGCGTAGCGTGGGCGCATGGCCGACAGCAATCCCGCGCTCGACGCGCTCGCCGCATCCGGGCTCGACCACGAGGTCACGCGCCACGGGCGGGTCGGCTCGCTCGCCGAGGCCGCGGCGGCGCGAGGCGTGCACCCCGCCGACATCATCAAGACGATGGTCGTCCGCCGCGGCGAGGGCGACCACCTGCTCGTGCTCGTGCCGGGCGACCGCACGATCTCGTGGCCGAAGCTGCGCGCGCTGCTGGGCGTCAACCGCCTCTCGATGCCGGATGCCGACGCTGCCTTCGCGGTGACGGGCTTCCGCCGCGGCACCATCACGCCCTTCGGCACGACGCGACCGCTCCCCGTCGTGGCGGACGAGCGCGTGCGGGGGCGCCGCGTCTCGATCGGTGCCGGCGAGCACGGCGTCGCCGCGACCCTCGATGGCGACGCGCTCGTCGCGCACCTCGGGGCGCAGGTGGCCGACGTCACCGACCCCGAGGCCTGAGGCGGCCCCTTCGGGCTCGCTGGGACCTCAGTCGCGCTCGGGGAGCGCCCGCAGCACCTCGAGCACCTGCTCGGCCGGCATCTCGCACGGCCGCAGGCGAGTGCCGCTCGCGATCCGCCACACGTTCGCGCTCAGCCGCCGGGTGCCGCCGAGCTCCTCGCCCTCGAGCGTCGTCGCGCCGCCGGCGCGCTCCACGCGCGAGATGCCCCACGCGCACCCGTCGATCACGTGCCGGCTCCAGCCGATCGGCACCCGCTCGACGAGCGCGTCGAGGTCGTCGTCCGCATCCACGGCATCAACGCTACGCGCCGGTCGTGCGTGACGCGCCGCCGGCGCCGCCCTCGCCCGTGCGTCGCACGAGCACGACGGAGTCGAGGAGCGTCCCCGGCGTCCCATCCGGTGCCGTCGCCTCGCGCTCGCGCGTCTCGCACACGACCGTCTCCCAGCCCGCGGCCTCGAGGGCGAGCGCTGCGAGATCCCCCTCGGGGGTCGGGAAGGGATGCGCGTGGGCGAGCGCTGCCTCGGCCCACGACGGCGCCGCGGCGTGCGCGACGACCAGCAGGTGCCCGCCCGGTGCGACGAAGCCGCTCGCCCGGCGGAGGATGTCCTCGCGAGGGAGCGGCGCGGGCGACTGCAGGAACGAGGCGCTCACGAGGTCGAAGCGCTCCGAGGTGCGCCATGTGGCGAGGTCGGCAGCCTCGAGGCGCAGCGCGTCCTCGCCGATGCCAGCGGCCGCGGCGGCCCTGCGCCCTCGCTCGAGCGCCGTCGGCGACAGGTCGACGCCCGTGACCCTCCAGCCGCGCGCCGCGAGCCACACGGCGTCGCCGCCCTCGCCGCAGCCCAGGTCGAGCGCACGACCGGGCTCGAGGCGCCCGGCGACGTCGGCGAGCACGCCGTTGACGCGCCCCGACCAGACGCGGTCGGCATGCGCGTAGCGAGCCTCCCAGAACGCCGCCGCGCTCGCGTCGCCGCTCATGCTCGGGCCGCCGTGGCGAGGTCGAAGTCCTCCTCGACGAGCGCGGCGTTGACGGCGCTGCCCGCCATCGTGCCCGCGGCCATCGCGATCGGCACGGTCACCATGGGATTGACGACGTTGCCGGCGGCCCAGATGCGGGGGTGCCCCGTCCTGCCGGTCTGGTCGACCGCGAGGAAGGAGCCCAGGCCCGCGGGCTGCTCGGTGCGCGGCAGGGCCAGCCCCTCGAGGAAGGCGTCGTGCGGCGTCGGCGTGCCAGCCGTGAAGATCGCGTCCACGCCCGTGACGATGCCGTCCGCGGTGCGGACGCCCGTGATGCTCGGCCCGTCGCCGAGGACCTCGACGACGGGAGCCCGCACGATGTCGATGCCGCGGGCACGGAGCCTGGCCGCGGCCGCTGCGTCGAGCTCGCCCATCCGCTCGGAGAAGAGCACGACGCGCTCGCTCCACTGCCGCACGAGCTGCGCCTGGTGCATCGCCATGGGCGACGTCGCGAGCACGCCGAGGCGCTCGTCGCGCACCTCCCAGCCGTGGCAGTACGGGCAGTGGAGCACGCTCGTGCCCCATCGCTCGGCGAGGCCCGGCACGTCGGGGAGGTCGTCGGCGATGCCCGTCGCGACGACGAGCGCTCGCGCGTGCTGCGTCGCGCCGCCCGCGATGACGACCGAGAGCCCGGAGTCGGCCTCCAGCACCGCCTCGACGGTGCCGTCCCGGAGCTCGACGCCGTAGGCGGCGACCTCCGCCCTGCCGCGCTGCACGAAGGCTCGAGGCGCGGTGCCCTCGTTGCCGAGCACGCCGTGCATGTGGTCGGCGAAGCGGTTGCGGGGCGAGCCGGCGTCGATCACGAGCACGCGGCGGCGCGCCCTGCCGAGCATGAGGGCGGCGGAGAGGCCGGCGGCGCTGCCGCCGACGACGATGACGTCCCAGAGGGACGGGGAAGGTGTTGCGTCCATGCCCCCAGTCGAGACGATCCATGACAGTATTGCAAGCGCGCTTGCTGGATTGGCAAGCGCCGGAGGAGGGGCGATGCGCGACGACCTGGCGCAAGTGGGACCGCGGCTGCGCGCCGTGCGGCACTCACGAGACTGGACGCTCGAGGAGCTCGCCTCCCGCGCGGGGATGTCGCCGAGCACGCTCTCGAGGCTCGAGTCGGGCAAGCGGCAAGCGAGCCTCGAGCTGCTGCTGCCGCTCACGCGCGAGCTCGGCATCCGCATCGACGACCTCATCAGCCTCGAGGCGCCCGACCCGCGCGTGCGGCGCAGCGTCATCCGGCGCGACGGCCTCGTGATCGCACCGCTCGCACCCGAGGGGTCGCCGGTGCACACCTACAAGATCACCTTCCCGCCCGCGCGAGCGCTGCCGGAGCTGCGAGTGCACGACGGCTACGAGTGGTTCTACGTGCTGAGCGGCCGCGTGCGGCTGCGGCTCGGCAGCCAGGACCTCGTCCTCACGCGCGGGGAGGCCGCAGAGTTCGACACCCGCACGCCGCACGCGATCTGCGCGACGGGCGGCAAGCCCGCGCAGGTCATCAGCATCTTCAACGACGAGGGAGCGCGCATGCACACGCACGTCGGGCCCGAGCGGAGCGACGCCGACGCGCCGGAGCACGACGCCGGCGCCGAGCGCGGCGATGCCTGAGCCGAGGCGAACGAGCGGCGACGGGGCTCCGAGGCTTCCCTCCGTCGAGCCCGTCCGCTAGCCTGTCGCCGTCCGCCGTCGGTGGTGTCAGCACCGTCGCCCGCCTCGCAGAGAGACCGAGATGACCGAGATCCAGGGAGCCGCGACCTCGCGCTGACCCGACCGCGACGCACGGTCGATCGATCCGTCAGCGCATCCCACGCTCTCGGAGGATCTCTCTTGGCACACGCAGCCATCACGCTCTCGCACGTGCACTTCTCCTGGCCGGACGGCACCGTCGTGCTCGACGGTGTCTCCGGCGCCCTCGGCCACGGCCGCACCGGCCTCGTCGGCCGCAACGGCGCCGGCAAGTCCACGCTCTTGCGCCTCATCGCCGGTGAGCTCGCCCCCTCGGCGGGCGAGATCGTCGTGCGAGGCTCCGTCGCGACGCTGCCGCAGCAGCTCGCGCTCGGCCCCGGCACGGTCGCGGATGCGCTCGGCATCGCGCGCGTGCTCGACGCGATCGCGGCGATCGAGTCGGGCGATGTCTCGCCCGGGCGCTTCGACGCGGTCGGCGACCGCTGGGGCGTCGAGGCAGAGGCGCTCGGCGAGCTCGCCGCCCTCGGCCTCGCGGGCGACGCGGCGCTGCTGCGGCGCCCGATCGCCTCGCTCTCGGGCGGTGAGGCGGTGCTCGTGGGCCTCGCCGCCATCCGCCTGCAGCGCGCCGACATCGCGCTGCTCGACGAGCCGACGAACAACCTCGACGCGGCGGCCCGCGCGCGACTGCACGCCGCGGTCGAGGGCTGGCGCGGCACCCTCGTCGTCGTGAGCCACGACGTCGCGCTGCTCGAGCGCGTCGACCGCATCGCCGAGCTCCACGGCAGCGACCGCCCGGGCGCCGGCGGCGCGGGTCTGCGCACGTTCGAGGGCCCCTACTCCGTCTACCGCGAGGCGATCGCCGCCGAGCAGGCGGCGGCCGAGCAGCGCGTGCGCGACGCCGAGCAGCACGTGCGGCGCGAGCGGCGGGAGCGGGTCGAGGCCGAGCTGCAGCTCGCGGGGCGCGCGAGCATGGCGAAGAAGGCCTACGCCGAGAAGCGCAAGCCGAAGATCGTCATGCGCCAGCGAGCGACCGAGGCCCAGGTCTCGGCGGCCAAGCACCGCGCGACGCACGACGAGCGGCTGCGGTCGGCGAGGCTCGCCCTCGAGGAGGCGGAGGCGGCCCTGCGCGACGATCGCGCCATCCGCATCGCGCTGCCCGACACGCTCGTGCCCGCCGGCCGCGACGTGCTCGCGCTCGAGCGCGCGGAGGGCGAGCCGATCCTCGTGCGGGGCCCGGAGCGCATCGCCCTCACGGGAGCCAACGGCGCGGGCAAGACGACGCTGCTCGAGGCGATCGCGGCCTGGCCCGACGATCCGCGCCGCACTGCGCCTCGGCCGGGAGCGCGCGGGGGCGCCGTGCCGCCCGCTGTCGCGCGGGTGACCCGACGCATCCGCGAGACCGCGCTGCTGCCGCAGCGGATCCGATTCGCCGCCGAGGGCGCGACGCTCGTGGAGGCGGTGCGCGAGACGGCGCCCGGTCGGGCCCCGCAGGAGCTCCGCGCGCAGCTCGCGCGCTTCCTGTTCCGCGGCGCGCGCGCCGAGCAGCGCGTCGAGGAGCTCTCGGGCGGCGAGCGCTTCCGGCTCGCGCTCGCGCGGCTCCTGCTCGCCGATCCCGCGCCGCGCCTGCTGCTGCTCGACGAGCCGACGAACTCGCTCGACCTCGACTCGATCGATCGCCTCGTCGAGGCGCTCGCGGCCTTCGAGGGCGCGCTCGTCGTCGTGAGCCACGACGAGGCCTTCCTCGAGCGGCTCGGGATCACCCGGCGGTGGTCGATCGAGCGGGGTGCGCTGCACGACGCGCTGGCATGAGGTCGAGGGGGTGCCCCGCGACGCGTCGCGAGGCACCCCCTCGAGCGGTCAGCCCTCCCAGTGGTCGCAGGTCACGCGCGGGTTGAAGTCCGCGTGCATCCCCCACGGGTTGTGCGCGAACAGCCACGCGTGCAGCGCGTAGAACGGCTCGAGCGTCGGCACGGAGACGACGTGCATCTCGTGGCCGAACAGCTCGGGCGGATCGGCGTGCACCGCATCCCACTCCGCTTGCGGCACGACGTACTCCACGGCGACGAGCCGCAGGTCGCCGCGAGCGGTCGGCTCGTAGACGAGCATCTCGGGCTCCGCGGGGTCCGCGACGTTGTCGGTCATGGCCTCCGCGTCGACCCAGTGCACGCCCATGCCGGCGTCGGGCAGGGTGATGCACGCGTCGAGCACCGAGCCGTCGGGCGGGGGCAGGTACCCGGCCTCGAGCGCGTTGTCGGTGCTGTGCATGGCTGCCGTCGCCGCGCGCGCCGCCGCGAGGTCCTGGTGGTACGCGGACGGTCCGCCGGCGGCGCCGGCGCTGACCGGTGCCGCGAGCGCGAGGGCCGCGGCGAGCAGGACGGCCGCTGCCGTCCTGCGGGTGACGTTCATCGCAGCACCGCCGGGCAGCGCTCGTGGCGTCCCGGCACGTCGTGGTGCTCGTCGATCATGAGTGGCATCGTCGCCTCCTCCTCGTCGGTTGCGTCGGCTCGATCCGTCGACGCGCGCACGCTACGCCCGTCGGCTCAAGGCCCGCGGTCGGGCCGGCGCAGTTTTCGGACAGTGTTCCCGGGCGCTCGGCGCTCAGCCCTGCACGACCGGGTGGATCTCGTCGGCGACGAGCCCGTGCGCCTCGCGGTGCACGCGGTTCGCCGACTCGGCGTCGGGCGCGTCGACGAGGCAGAAGATCTTCCTCGCCTCCGCGTCGAACCAGTAGTTGATGTACCTGGTGCCGTAGGCGTCCTGCGTGCGCAGGTCGGCCATGTGGGCCTCGGCCACGGCTTGGGCG
>JAPSIA010000156.1 GCA_031179215.1 Agrococcus sp. | reverse complement strand
GCCGCCCACGAGCGGGAAGAGCAGCTGCACGAGGAACGCCTTCGCAGAGCTCCGCGCCGTGCGGCGGAAGTACCAGACCGCGCTCAGCGCCGTGATGCCGTAGTAGAAGCACACCATCATGCCGAGCGCCGTGATGGTGTCCCACAGCACGTTCTCGCTCACGAAGCGCATGACCGCGTAGAACGTGCTCGCGACGACCGCGGCGACGATCGCGGCGAAGCCCGGCGTGCGGAAGCGCGGGTGGACGCTGGCGAAGCGCGCCGGCACGGCGCCGTAGTGGCCCATCGCGAGCAGCGTGCGCGCCGGCGAGAGCGCCGTCGACTGCAGCGAGGCGGCCGAGGACGAGAGCACCGCGAGCGAGATGAGCCAGCCGAGCGGCCCCATGATCGGGTTCGACAGGAAGAAGAGCACGTTGTCCTGGATGTCGGGGTTGCCGAGCCCGAGACCCGACTCGCCGTTGCCGGCGAAGGCGAGCAGCGCGACCGCGAGCAGCAGGTAGAGGCCCAGCACGATCACGATCGTGATCGCCGCGGCGCGGGCCGGCGTGCGCTTGGGGTCCTTCGCCTCCTCGTTCATCGTCAGCACGACGTCCCAGCCCCAGAAGATGAAGATCGACAGGGACAGGCCGGCCACGACGGCGCTCAGCGTGGGCACCTGGAAGATGTCGAACCACGACGTGTCGATCGGCGTGTGGTCGAGCGCCTCGCCGGAGGAGGCGCGGAAGAGCGCGACGCCGCCGAAGACGAGCAGCACGAGCACCTGGAAGCCCACGAGCGCGTACTGCACGCGCTGCGTCGTCGTGATGTCGCGGTAGGAGATCCACGTCGCCGCCGCCATGAACGCGAGGCACGTGAGCACGTTGATGAACGGGTTGGCGGCGAGCTCCGCGATCGACTCGTCGCCCGTGATCTGCGCGATGAGCAGGTAGAGGAAGTCGACCGCGATGCCCGCGAGGTTCGAGAGCACGAGCACGGTCGCGATGATGAGGCCCCAGCCGGCCATCCAGCCCACGTACGGCCCGAACGCGCGCGTCGCCCACGTGAACGACGTGCCGGCATCCGGCATCGCGCGGTTGAGCTCGCGGTAGCCGAACGCGACGAGCAGCATCGGCACGAAGCCGAGCAGGATGATCGCGGGCACCTGGAGTCCCACGGCGCTCACCGTGGGGCCGATCGCCGCCGTGAACGTGTAGGCGGGCGCGATCGTCGAGACGCCGATCACGACCGCGCCCAGCACGCCGACGGTGCCGGGTGCGAGGCCCTTGGACGAGCGCTCCGTCTCGCGGGACGCTGCGGTTGCAGTCACCATTGACTCCTTCTGTTGGTGGTGCGCTCGGTCAGTCGCCGAGCGCGTCGATGATCTCGTCGGCCGCCGCCCAGCCGCGGCGGATGGCGCCGTCGACGTGCTGGTAGCCCTCGGCCGCGATGTCGCTGCAGGCCCAGTGGATGGGTCCGAGCGGCTCGCGCTGCATCGCGCCGTAGCGCGAGAGGCCGCCGATGTCGAAGCTCGCGGCGTACGCGCCGCGCGTCCACTCCTCCGCCGCCCAGTCCGAGAGGTAGAAGACCTCGGGCTCGAGCGCCTGCGGCCCGTAGAAGGTCGCGAGCTCCTGGAGGATGCGCGCGCGCTGCGCCTCCGGGCCCTCGCGGAAGGAGGCATCCGCGTGGAGGTCGGAGATGAACGCGACGATCGTGCCGCGCGCATCGCCGTGGTTCGAGTTGTCGTAGGCCTCGTGCACGAGGCGGCCCGGGGCGAAGACGGTGCCGGAGAGGCCCGCCTCGCGCCAGAAGGGAGTCGGGTAGACGGCGTGCACCTTGATGACGAGGCCGAGCGAGACGTGCTGGTGCATCTGGTGGTGCAGGCGCGGCAGCGGCGGCTGGAAGTCGATGCGCGAGTACAGGTTCGGCGGCACGGCGACGACCGCGCGGCGGGCGCGCACGACGACGCCGCCGTCGGCATCCGCCACGACGCCCTCGGCCGTGCGCTCGAGGCGGCGCACGGGTGCCTCGAGCACGACGGCGTCGCCGAGCCGCTCGGCGAGGCGCAGCGAGACCTGCTGCATGCCGCCGATGACGCGGCGGTCGAGGATGAAGTCCTCGTCGACGAGGTGCGCGAAGCCGCCGGCCGACGCGGCCATCAGCAGCGCCTGCAGCAGGCTGAAGGCGTGCGCGGGCTTGGTGAGCATCGCCTCGGCGACGTAGATCGAGACGATCTCGCACGCCGCCTCGTCGTCCGACTGCGTGCGCAGCCACTCGCGCCACGAGATGGCGTCGAGCTCGGCCGCGCGGGGGTGCGCCCACGGCTCCTCGGCGCCGACCTCGGCGGCGAGCGCGTCGATGATGCCGACGAGCCGCTCGATCTCGGCCTCGGTCCGCTCCCCTGCGGGGAAGATCTCGCCCGTGTAGCGATGCGGCACGCCCTCGCGGTCGACGTAGATGCTCTCGCCGTCGCGGTAGCGCGGGAAGGTCTCGAGCCCGAGCTCGTCGAGCGTGGCCAGGAGCGCCGTCTGGTCCGGCGAGACCCACTGCCCGCCGATCTCGAGCATCGCGCCGTCGATCTCGCGCGTCCAGGTGCGGCCGCCGACGCGGTCGCGCGCCTCGAGCACGGTCACCGTCAGACCCGCCTTCGCGAGCCGGGTCGCGGCACTGAGCCCCGCGACACCTGCGCCGATCACGACCACGTCGCTCGTGCGCTCCACCATGGTGCATCCCTTCGTCGCCGACGCGACTGCGCGCCGTGCGAGCGACTATCGCACACTATTGGTCAAATGATCAATAGGACGCGCGCGCGAGCTCCTCGGCAGGGATGCGCAAGAGCGCCGCCACGGCTTCGAGCACGTAGCCGACGGTCTCCCGCTCGACGCCCGTCCAGACGGCCGACTGGGCGCTGAGCCCGTCGGTCGCACCGACGACGAAGCGGGCGAGCGCGAGCGGATCGGGGGCATGGAAGGCGCCGGCAGCGTCGCCCGCCTGGAACACCTCGGCCGCGAAGCCCTCCCACGCGCGCGCCTCCTCGACGAGCACGGCGGCGAGATCGTCGTTGCGGCGGGAGAGGCTCCAGCCGTCGACCCAGATGAGGGCGACGTCGCGCCGGTAGTCCTCGATGAGTCCGCGCAGCAGCGCGACCACGCGCTCGATCGGGTCGTCGCCGACCGCCTCCACGCTCGCGCGCACGAGCTCGAGCTCCTCGCGGGCGATGTCGCGGAAGACCTCGGCCACGAGGAGCTCCATGCGGGTGACGTAGTGCGTCACGAGCGCGGGCGCGACGCCGACGCGCTCGGCGACCGCCCGCTGCGTCACGGCCGCGAGCCCGGATTCGAGCGCGATCGCGCGCGCCGCGCCGTAGACCTCGGCACGGCGCTCCTCGGGGCTCTTCCTGACACGCTTCTGGGTCGCCATTGCATCCTCGCCGCGACCACAGTAGCGTGGCGACTCAGTTATTGATCACTTGGTCAACTAGACCGAGCGCGATGGAGGCGACGATGCCCTGGACGATGCCCGCGGAGGCCCATCCGCACGAGCGGCTCTGGATGGCGTTCCCGCACGGCCCGAACGCCGGCGGCACGCCCGCGGAGGCCGAGGCGGCGCACGCCGCGTGGGCCGCCGTGGCGAACGCCGCGAGCGAGTTCGAGCCCGTCACGATCGTCGTCGACCCCGAGGAGCGCGCCGCAGCGCGACGGCTGCTCGCCGGCGCGATCACGGTGCTCGAGGCGCCGCTCGACGACGCGTGGATGCGCGACATCGGGCCGACCTTCGTGCTCGACGAGCACGGCAGGCTCGGCGCCGTCGACTGGGTCTTCAACGGCTGGGGCGCGCAGGAGTGGGCGAGCTGGGAGCACGACGCGCGGATCGC
>JAPSIA010000155.1 GCA_031179215.1 Agrococcus sp. | reverse complement strand
AGGCGCGGCAGAAGATGCCGAGCGGGATCGTGCGGCCGTCGCTCGAGGTGAGCTCGGAGCGCTGCACCGCGTAGGGGCCGGCGACGAGCGCGGTGATGTAGCTCGAGATGCGCGGCGTGGGCTCGAAGGCCCACGTGCCGGTGTCGCCCTCGACGCTCGGCTGCGGCGTCGGCTGGTTGGAGACGACCTGCCAGTGGGCGGGGGCCGTGACGGTGAAGCGGAACGTCGCCTTGAGGTCGGGCTGCTCGAAGACGGCGAACACGCGCCGGGAGTCGGGCACCTCGAACTGCGAGTAGAGGTAGACCTCGCCGTCGACGGGATCGACGAAGCGGTGCAGGCCCTCGCCGGTGTTGACGTAGGCGGCATCGGAGACGACGACGAGCTCGTTCTCGGCGGCGAGCCCGTCGAGCTGGATGCGCACGCCGTCGTTCACGGCGCTCGCGTCGAGCTCGGTGCCGTTGAGGGTGACGGCGTGCACGGTGCGGGAGATGTGGTCGATGAACGTCGAGGCGCCCTCGCGAGCGGTGAACCGCACGGTCGTGGTGGAGCGGAAGACCTCGTCGCCGGTCGTGAGGTCGAGGGCGATGTCGTAGCTCTCGACCTGGACGAGCGCGGCGCGCTCCTCGGCTTCGGCGCGAGTGAGGTTCTCTCCGGGCACGCTGGACTCCTTCGGCAGTCGTGGTACAGGCAGCGGGTGCTGGTCGCTCCAGCGTAGTGCGGTCGTCCTCGTCGCTCGTAGGGCTCGGCGCCGGGGCGCGTCCCACCGCGCCTCGGTAGCATCGAGCGCATGAGTGCAGAGGCCGTGCAGCAGGGTCCGCAGCGAGTGCGGATGTGGTTCGACCCGACGTGCCCGTGGGCGTGGATGACGTCGCGCTGGCTCGGGGAGGTCGCCGAGGCGCGCGGCTTCGCCGTCGACTGGCAGGTCATGAGCCTCGCGGTGCTCAACGAGGGCCGCGACCTGCCCGCCGACTACGCCGCGCGCATGCCGCGATCGATGCGCATGACGCGGCTCGTGACGGCCGCCCGCGCCGCGGGCGGCGACGACGTGGTCAAGCCGCTCTACGACGCGCTCGGGGAGCGCATCCATCACGCCAAGCGCACCGACGACGACGCGCTCATCGCCGAGGCGCTCGCCGAGGTCGGGCTCGACGCATCCCTCGCCGAGGAGAGCGACGCGCACGACGAGGCGCTGCGCGCCTCGCACGCCGCGGCGATCGAGCTCGTTGGCGACGACGTCGGCACGCCGGTGGTCGCCGTCGACGACATCGCGTTCTTCGGTCCCGTCGTGAGCCCCGCGCCGAAGGGCGAGGAGGCGCTGCGGCTGTTCGACGGCATCGTCGCGGCCGCGTCGATCGACGGCTTCTTCGAGCTCAAGCGCACGCGCACGCGCGGGCCGCGCTTCGACGTCCCCGCCGAGGCCGAGGGCGAGGCGGCCTGATGCGCGTCCACGTCGCGACCGACCACGCGGGCTTCGAGATGTCGAAGCGCCTCATCGAGCACCTGGCCTCCCGGGGGCACGAGGCGGTCGACCACGGGCCGACGGCGTTCGACGCGGAGGACGACTACCCGTCCTTCTGCATCAACGCCGCCCGCGCGGTCGTGCGCGATCAGCGCGCGGGCGTCGAGGCGCTCGGCGTCGTCTTCGGCGGCTCGGGCAACGGCGAGCAGATGGCGGCCAACAAGGTCGAGGGCGCCCGCGCAGCGCTCGCGTGGAGCCTCGCGACCGCCGAGCTCGCGCGCGAGCACAACGACGCGAACGTCGTGGCGGTCGGGGCGCGGCAGCACTCGGAGGAGGAGATGCTCGCCATCATCGACGCGTTCCTCGCGACGCCGTTCTCGGGCGCAGAGCGGCACGCGCGCCGCATCGCGCAGCTGGGGGAGTACGAGACGACGGGCGCCATCGCCGGCCACGAGATCGTCTGATGCCGGCATCGACCGCGATCGGCGCGCGCTGATGCCCGAGGGCCACTCCGTCCACCGCATCGCGCGGCAGTTCGACGCGAACTTCGTCGGGCGTCGAGCGGCGGTCTCGAGCCCGCAGGGACGCTTCGAGGTCGGCGCGGCCGAGCTCGACGGCCGCGAGATGACGTCGTCGCAAGCGATCGGCAAGCACCTGCTGCTCGGCTTCGACGGGCCGACGCTCCACGTGCACCTGGGCATCTACGGCGCGTGGGACTTCGCGGGCGCCATCACCGTAGACCCCACGATCCTCGCGAGCCAGGCGGCGGTCGGCACCGCGCGGATGGGGCAGACGGGGATGCGCGGCGCGGGCACCGACGGCGAGAACGAGGAGTCGATCGCGTCGATCGGCGCGCCGCGCCTCGCGCGGCTGCGAGCGGGGGAGCGGGAGTCGCTCGGGGAGCCCGTCGTCTTCCCGCCGGACCCGGTGGGGCAGGTGCGCGTGCGCATCCTCACCGACTCAGCGGTCGCCGACCTGCGCGGGCCGACTGTGTGCGAGGTGCTCGAGCCGGCGCAGGTGCGCGCGCTCGCGCAGCGCCTGGGCCCAGACCCCGAGGCGCCCACCGAGTCGCGCGCGAAGGCCGAGGCGCGCTTCGTCGCGCGCGCCTCGCGCTCGAACCAGCCGATCGGGCAGCTGCTCATGGATCAGGGGGTCGTCGCCGGCATCGGCAACGTCTACCGCGCCGAGCTGCTCTTCCGCGCCCGCATCGACCCGCACCGGCCCGGCAGCCAGCTCACGACCGACGAGCTGCGGGGGCTCTGGCGCGACTGGGTGAAGCTCTTGCGCATCGGCGTCGAGACGGGGCAGATGCTCACGATCGACGGGCTCCGGGGGGCGAGGCGCGCGGCGGCGCTCGCGAACCGCGCCGACCGGCACTGGGTCTACAAGCGCGAGGGCCTCCCGTGCCGGCGATGCGGCACCGCGATCGCGCTCGACACGATGCAGGGGCGCAAGCTCTACTGGTGCCCGGGCTGCCAGCTCTAGCGCGGCGGGTTCAGCGCCAGCGGTAGAGCCGCGCGGGATCCATGCGCTGCGTCGGGCTCACGATCCACGAGCCGGTCGTCGCCGCGTCGTCGCGGACGGCCACGAGCACCTGCGCGCGCTCGCGATCGCCCGGCGCGAGCTCCCAGATGCAGCCGAGGTCGAGGGGCGCCGCCGCGATGGCGGCGGAGTTCTGATCGGAGACGGGGCCGCCGTCGGGCTGGTAGCCGATCGTCATGTCGTGCATGGGATGCGTCGTGATGGCGCCGACGTTCGCGATCTCGAGGTCGAGGATCACGAAGCGCTCGCCGGCGCGCGGCGTCGCCGCTCCGCCGGTGGACTGGCAGCCGAGGGTCGCGAGGCCGTCGCCGGGATCGGTCGTGCGGATCGCCGTGATCTCCCACGTCGAACCGCGGTCGGTGTGGATCGTGGCGGTCTCGCCGAGCGCGAACTCGCCCGGCTCGGTCGTCGGCACCGGGGGATCGGTGGGCCCGTTCGTCGTCGGCGCCGGGGCGAGGTCGGTGAACGCCGGTGTCGGCGTCGCCGGGATCGCGGGGTCGTCGGGCGTCGTCGGGGGCATCGCGACGCATGCCGCGAGGGAGAGCGCCGCGCTCGCGACGAGCACGGCGCCGAGCCCCGCGGATCCGCGCCCGCGCGGTCGGGAGACGAGCGTGGACTGCACACCGGAACGCTACCGGCACGGGCTGTGCGCGGCGGGCGGCGAGCGTGCAGCGCACGCGACGCGGCGGCGTTCCACGGAGCCCGGGAGCGGCTCGAGGTGCGGAGGTGGAGCGGGCGACGGGAATCGAACCCGCGTAATCAGTTTGGAAGACTGAGGCTCTACCATTGAGCTACGCCCGCGCGCCCCGCTCGCGACGCGCCTCGCGGGACTGCTCGAATCTACCGCATCCGCGCCTGCA
>JAPSIA010000154.1 GCA_031179215.1 Agrococcus sp. | reverse complement strand
GTGAGCATGATCGCGACGATGCCGATCGCGCCGAGGATGACGAGGATGTTGACGATCGGGAACAGGCGCACCTTGAGCTGCAGGCCCTCGCGCTCCTCCGGCGTCATCTTCACGCGCAGGCGCCACTGCGTCACCGCGATGAAGACGTACACGAACAGCGCCACGAGCCCCGTGGAGTTCATGATGAAGTCGTAGATGCCCGAGCTCGGCGCGATGAAGTTCACGAGCGTCGCGACGAGGCCGCCGATCGTCGAGGCGATGACGGCGAGCACCGGCACGCCGCGCTTGGAGCGCTTGGCGACGGCCGCCGGCGCGAGCCGCTGCTCGGCGAGCGCGGCGAACATGCGCGAGGCCGAGTAGGTGCCCGAGTTCAGCACCGAGATCACCGCGGTGAAGATCACGAGGCTCATGATCGTCTCGGCGCCGGGGACGCCGAACATGCTGAACACGTACGTGAACGGCGCGATCTCATCCGGCGAGGGCAGCTGGTTCCACGGCACGAGCGTGACGATCACGAGCACCGCGCCGACGTAGAAGAGCATGACGCGCCAGATGACGGTGCGCGCGGCCTGCGTGATGCCCTTCGCGGGGTTCTCCGACTCGGCGGCGGCCATGACGGCGATCTCCGTGCCGAAGTAGGAGAAGAGCACGAGCGCGACCGACGAGACGACGACGCCGAAGCCGTTGGGCATGAAGCCGCCGTGCTCCCACAGGTTCGGCACCGAGAAGCCGCTGCTCGGCCACAGGCCGAGGGCGAACAGCAGGCCCGCGGCGAGGAAGACGACGATCGCGACGACCTTGATGCTCGCGAGCCAGAACTCGGTCTCGCCGAACGAGCGCAGCGAGATGAGGTTGGTCGTCACGAAGATCGCGAGCAGCGCGAGCGAGCCGACCCACGGCGGGATCGTCGGGAACCACGCGTTGATCATGCCGCCGCCGACGACGGCCTCGTAGGCGATGACGCCGACCCAGAAGTACCAGTAGAGCCAGCCGACGATGTAGGCGGCCCAGTTGCCGAGGCCGACGCGGGCGTACTCCATGAACGAGCCGACCGCGGGGCGCGCCGCGGCCATCTCGCCGAGCATGCGCATCGCGAGGAAGACGAGCAGGCCGCCGCCGAGGTACGACAGCGTCGCGGCGGGGCCGGCCTCGCGGATGATGTTGGCGGAGCCGACGAACAGGCTCGCGCCGATGATGCCGCCCAGCGTGATCATCGTCACGTGGCGGGTGCGCAGCTTCTTCGCCGGCGCGGGGCCCGAGCCCTCGAGCAGGAGGCCGGCGGACGTCGCGGGAGAGACGGGCCGGTCGTAGCGGGACTTCGGGTTGCGCGGGTTGCGTGCCATGCGGAACGCTCCTTCTGGATCGAGCCGGCGGCTCCCTGCCGCGCGACGATGGATGATCCTACGCGCTATCTGATTACGCGGATGCTTCGCCCGTCACGCGTCAGGCCGCGGATGCGCTCGCCAGGCGCTCGAGCACGGCGTGCGTGAACTCCGCGGTCGTCGCGGAGCCGCCGAGGTCGCGCGTCGCGATGCCGTCGGCGAGCGCGCCGAAGCACGCCGCCTCGAGCGCCGCGGCCGCTGCCGACTCGCCGAGGTGGTCGAGCATCATCGCCGCCGACCAGATGGCCGCGGTCGGGTTCGCGATGCCGCGGCCGGCGATGTCGGGCGCCGAGCCGTGCACGGGCTCGAAGAGCGAGGGGAAGGCGCGCTCGGGGTTGAGGTTGGCGCTCGGCGCGATGCCGATCGAGCCCGCGATCGCGGCGCCGAGGTCGGAGAGGATGTCGCCGAAGAGGTTCGAGGCGACGACGACGTCGATCGAGGCGGGCTTGAGCACGAACCGCGCCGCGAGCGCGTCGATGAGCACGCTGTCGACCGTCACGCCGGCCTCGGCTGCGACCTCGGCGACGACCTCGTCCCAGAAGGGCATCGTGTGGATGATGCCGTTGGACTTCGTCGCCGAGACGAGCGTGCCGCTGCGCTCGAGCGAGCGCTCGGCGGCGAAGCGCGCGACGCGCTCGATGCCGCGACGGGTGAAGACGGCCTCCTGGATCGCGGCCTCGTCGGGCGTGCCGCGGCCGTAGCGGCCACCGATCTCGGAGTACTCGCCCTCGACGTTCTCGCGCACGATGAGCATGTCGAGCTCGGGCCCGGGCCGCCCCGGCAGGCTCTTGACGGGGCGCAGGTTGATGTACTGCTGGAACGCGCGCCGGATCGGGACGAGCAGGCCCCAGAGCGTGACGTGGTCGGGGATGTCGGGAGCGCCGACGGCGCCGAGGAAGACCGCGTCGCCCGAGCGCAGCTGCTCGAGGCCGTCGGCGGGCATCATCGCGCCGTGCTGCCGGTAGTGCTCCGATCCCCACTCGCGGTGCCGCCAGTCGACGCGGAAGCCGTGCTGCGAGGCGAGGGCGTCGACGCACTCGATCGCGGCCGGCACCACCTCGAGGCCGATGCCGTCGCCGGCGATGACGTCGACGATGTAGGTGCTGGTCATGTCGGGTCCGTTCTGGTGGAGCGTCACTGGGCGAGGTAGCCGCCGTCGACCGGGATCGACGCGCCGGTGATGTAGGCGGCCTCGGGGCGCGCGAGGAACGCGACGGCCGCTGCCACATCCTCCGGCACGGCGATGCGCTGCAGCGGGATCGACGCGGCGACGCGCCGCTCCGTCTCGGCCGGATCGGGCTGCTCGGCCGCCCACGCCTCGAACAGGGGCGTGCGCGTCATGCCGGGCGCGACGGCGTTGACGCGGATGCCGAGGGGCGCGAGCTCGACGGCGGCGGCGGTCGTGAGCGCGAGCAGCGCGCCCTTGCTCGCGCTGTAGACGGCCATGGTCGGCACGCCGATGCTCGCGAGCCGCGAGGTGATGTTGATGATCGCGCCGCCGCGCCCGGCGTCGCGCATCGCGCGGCCGGCGGCCTGCAGGCACGCGAGCGCGGCGAGCGCGTTGGTCTCGAAGGTCGCGCGCACCTCGCTCGCGGGGGTGTCGAGCAAGGGGCCGGTGTGGTCGATCGCGGCGTTGTTGACGAGCACGTCGAGCCTGCCGTGCGCCTCCACGACCGCGGCGACGAGCGCCTCGGCCGCCGACTCCTCGGTGAGGTCGGCGCGGACGAACGACGCGGCGTCGCCGAGCTCTGCCGCGACGGCCTCGCCGCGCTCGACCGAGCGCCCGCTCACGACGACGCGCAGCCCATCCGCGACGAGCCGGCGCGCGATCTCGACGCCGATGCCGGAGGTGGCGCCCGTGACGAGCGCCACCCTCCGGTCGTCGGCCGTCACGCGCGGAGCGCGGGCGTGCGCCCGCCGGCCTCCGCACCCGCGCCGGGCAGGTCGGGGAACGCCTCGGCGACGCCGGGGTGCACGATGCGGCCCGCGCGCGTGTTGACGCCGAGCGCGAGCGCCGCGTCGGCCTCGATCGCCTGCTCGGCGCCGAGCTGCGCGATGCGGCGCACGAACGGCAGCGTCGCGTTCGTGAGCGCGCGCGTCGAGGTCTGCGGCACGGCGCCGGGCATGTTCGCGACGCAGTAGTGGCGCACGCCGTCGACCTCGAAGATGGGGTCGTCGTAGGTCGTGGGGCGCGACGTCTCGAACGCGCCGCCCTGGTCGATCGCGACGTCGATGAGCAGCGCGCCGGGGCGCAGCAGCGACAGCTGCGAGCGCGTCACGACCTTGGGTGCGGCGCGGCCGGGCACGAGCACGGCGCCGATCACGACGTCGGCCTGCGCGAGCTCGGCCTCGACCGTCGCGACATCCGACATGAGCACGCGCGCGCGGCCGTCGAGCAGCGCGTCGAGCTGGCGGATGCGCGTGGGCGACATGTCGAGCACGGTCACCTCGGCCTGCATGCCGAGCGCGAGCAGCGCGGCCTG
>JAPSIA010000153.1 GCA_031179215.1 Agrococcus sp. | reverse complement strand
ATAGCATGGGTGATGGGCGGCAGAACGCGCCGTAATGGAACGTCACATTCCGAAGGCGCGCGCCGCACCGTCCCTAGCATCGGGGCACGGCCGTCAGCGCCGCCCCATCCACCACGCAGCCAGGAGCTCCCATGCGCACCACGAGCAGTCCACATCCCCTCCGACGCCTCGCGGCCGTGGCCGCCGTGGCGGCGATGCTGCTCACCGGCTGCGCCGCGGCGCAGGGGCAGCCGGAGGCCTCCGGCGGCGAGGCGACCGGCGGCACGCTCCGCGTCGGGTTCGGCGGCGCCGACGTCGGCAACTACGACCCGCATCAGCGCCCGCAGCTGTTCCCGCGAACCGTGACGCGCCAGATCGCCGACACGCTCACCGAGCAGGACCCCGAGACCGGCGAGATCCTGCCGTGGCTCGCCGAGTCGTGGGAGATCAGCGACGACACGACGCAGTTCACCTTCCACCTGCGCGAGGGCGTGACGTTCTCCGACGGGACGCCGCTCGACGCCGCGGTCGTCGCCGCGAACTTCGACCGCGTCGTCGAGCTCGGCCCGCTCGCGTTCGTCGCCGGCAGCTACTTCCGCGGGTACGTCGGCTCGGAGGTCGTCGACGAGCGCACGGTGCGCGTGACCTTCGACGCCCCCAACGCGCAGTTCCTGCAGGCGACCGCCACGCAGTCGCTCGCGATCCTCGCGCAGGCGACGCTCGAGCTCGAGCCCGAGCAGGTCGCGGCGGGCGAGGTCATCGGCTCCGGTCCGTTCACGATCGAGTCGTACGAGCCCGAGCAGCGGCTCGTGCTCGCCGCGCGCGAGGACTACGCGTGGCCGTCGCCGATCGCCGAGAACGAGGGTCGCGCGCACTACGACGCCGTGGAGATCTCGTTCCTCGCCGACCCGACCACGCTCGCGGGCTCCGTGCAGTCCGGCCAGCTCGACTTCGCCTACATCCTCGACCCCTCGACGAAGGCGACCGTCGAGGCCTCGGGCGCGACGCTGCTGAGCACGCCGATGCCCGCGATCGCCATCCCCCTCGTGCCGCTGCTGCACCGCGAGGTCGTGCAGGACGAGGCCGTGCGGCGCGCGCTGAGCCTCGCCACCGACCGCGAGGCGATCGTCGAGACCGTCTTCCAGGGCGCCTACGTGCCCGCCACGGGCGTCCTCACCACCACGAACCCCGGCTACGTCGACCTCTCCGAGGAGCTCCAGCACGACCCGGACGCCGCGGCGGCGCTGCTCGACGGCACCGAGTGGTCCACGGTCGGCGAGGACGGCATCCGCACCGACGCGGCGGGCGAGCCGCTCGCGATCACGATCCAGTACACCCCCGCGGGCACGACCGAGACGCTCCTGCAGCTCCTCCAGCAGCAGTGGCGCGAGGTCGGGATCGACTTCCGGCTCGAGCCCGTCGCCGACCTCTCCGAGCACACGATCCACGACTACCCGTTCGACATCACGACGTGGTCGCAGACGCGCGCCGATCCGGACGTGCTGCGCATCGTGTACTCGTCGTTCTACGAGAACCAGTCCTTCCTGTTCGGGCACGCCGACGCCGAGGTCGACGAGGCGCTGGGGCGCCTGCAGACGACCGTCGACGCCGAGGAGCGGCTCGAGGCCTCCGCGACCGTGCAGCGACTGCTGCTCGAGCGCGGCTACACGGTGCCCCTGTACGACCTCGTGCAGTTCTCGGCCGCCGCCCCCGGCATCCAGGGCGCGCACACCGACATCGAGGGCAAGCCCTTCTTCGCGGACCTGCACGGCTGACGGGAGCCCCACGCCATGACCCGCTACGTCCTCAAGCGCCTCGGCCACGCGCTGCTCGTGCTGTGGGGCGCTGTGACGCTCTCGTTCCTCGTCGTCCAGCTGATCCCGGGCGATCCTGCCCGGATCATGCTGGGCGGCGGGGCGAGCGGCGGCGAGGGCGCGGGCGCCGCGGACGACGGCGAGGTGGCGGCGCTGCGCGCGGAGCTCGGGCTCGACCAGCCCGTGCTCGCCCAATACGCCGCCTACCTCGTGCGGGTCGTGACGCTCGATTGGGGCGACTCGTTCGCGAAGCGGCAGCCGGTGACCGACGTCGTCGCCTCCGGGCTCGCGTCGACGCTCGAGCTCGGGGCGGCGAGCATCGCGCTCACGGTCGTGCTCGGCGTCGCGTTCGGGCTCGGCGGCGTGCTGCTGCCCGGCCGCTGGCTGCGCTCGCTGTTCCAGTCGCTCACGGTGCTCGGCATGGCGGTGCCGTCGTTCTGGCTCGCGATCCTGCTGCTGCAGGTCTTCTCGTTCGGGCTCGGCTGGTTCCCCGCGTTCGGGGCGGGCTCGCCCGCCGCCCTCGTGCTGCCGGCGCTCACGCTCGCGCTGCTGAGCGCCGGCACGCTCGGGCAGCTCCTCACGCGCGGCATCGAGGACGGGCTGCTCGAGCCGTACGCCGACACCGCGCGGGCGAAGGGCCTCTCGCGCGCGGGCGTCGTCCTGCGGCACGTGCTGCGGAACGCGAGCCTGCCGGTGTTCACGATGGTCGGCATGCTCGTCGGCTCGATCCTCTCGGGAGCCACGATCGTCGAGACGATCTACGGCAGGCCGGGCATCGGCAACCTCTTCGTCGTCGCTGTGCAGGCGCGCGACTTCCCGCTCATCCAGGCGCTCGTGGTGCTCACGGGCGGCGTGTTCGTCGTCGTGACGCTCATCATCGACATCGCCTACCGGTGGATCGACCCGCGCGTCGTCGAGCCCGATCGACGGGATGCCGCGCGGCGGCCCCGAGCGGCGGTGGCGGCGTGATCGCGCGCGGGCTCGCCACGGGCGCGACGGCGCTGCGGCGGCCAGGGGCGCTGCTCGCGGCGATCGTGCTCGCGGTGCTCGCGGGCTGGGCGCTGGCCCCCGGCGCCTTCGCGTCGTTCGATCCCGTGCACGACCTCGACGCCGCCGCGCCGCTCGCGCCGCCGAGCGCCGCGCACTGGTTCGGCACCGACATGCTCGGCCGCGACGTCTTCAGCCGCGTCGTCCACGGCGCGCGCGTCTCGCTCGTCGCGGGGCTCATGGCGGTCGCGATCTCGCTCTCGATCGGCACCGCCCTCGGCATCCTCGCCGCCTACGCCGGGCGCTGGACGGACACCGCGATCTCGCGCTCGGTCGACGTGCTCGTCGCGATCCCGGGCCTGCTGCTGTCGATGGCGCTCGTGTCGATCCTCGGCTTCGGCGTCGACCGCGTCGCGATCGCGGTCGGGCTCGCGGGCATCCCCGGCTTCGTGCGCATCGCGCGCGCCGAGACCATCCGCATCCTGAGCCTGCCCTACTTCGACGCCGCCCGCACGAGCGGCACCGCGCCGCTGCGGATCCTCGCCTCGCACGTGCTGCCGAACGCGACCGGCCCCGTGGTCGTGCTCGCGGGGCTCGAGCTCGGCGGCGCGATCCTCGCGGTCGCGGGGCTCTCCTTCCTCGGCTTCGGCGCCGTGCCGCCGCTGCCGGAGTGGGGCTCGATGGTCAACGAGGGGCGCATCCACATCGCGACCGCGTGGTGGCTCACCTTCTTCCCGGGCGCGGTCGTCGCGGCGACCGTGCTCGCCCTCAACCGCTTGAGCAGGAACGCGAGGCGACGCGCATGACCGCACCGCTGCTGGAGATCGGCGACCTGCGGATCGAGTACCGATCGCGCCGCTCGGCGCACGTGGCCGTGGAGGGCGCGTCACTCGAGGTGGCGCCGGGCGAGACCGTGGCGCTCGTGGGGGAGTCGGGCTCGGGCAAGTCGAGCATCGGGCGCGCCGTGCTGGGCCTCCACCGCCCGGCCACGCGCGTCGCGGGATCGATCCGCCTCGACGGCGAGGAGCTCGTCGGAGCGCCGGAGCGGCGCTGGCGCGCGCTGCGCGGCGCCGCCGTCGCGCTCGTGCC